>JAGOCU010000016.1 GCA_017998555.1 Thermoflexales bacterium | reverse complement strand
GAACGGATTCAACCGCCTCACGCAGCGAACACAGCCCGTTGTTGGCGAACTCGTCGGCAAAGGTGTCAACAACGATCGGGCTGATGATGGCGGCCGGCCCGCGCGGCGTCACCACGACGGCGTCAGCCGGCCGGGCGCCGGCCGAGAGACCAGCCAGGGCGAAAGCGAGGAAGAGTCGGGATGGGACGTTGTGTTTCATAGCATTGTGGCGCTTGACGACTTCGGCATCGCCCGCCTCATCTACGTCATCCCCGCGAAAGCGGGGATCCAGATTCGACAACCATGCCTCAGCTCGCTTCATGGCATGGACTCGCGCACTGGATCCCCGCTTGCGCGGGGATGACGGCGTGGCCTACTGCCTCACCATCGGCAGATACGCCCGATGCGGCGCGTCGAGGGTGTTGGTCTGCTTCCACGTCCACACGTAGTCGGCGGGCATGTAGTTTCCGCCAGGCGTGTTGATGCCATCCTCGCCGCCAAGCAGCGTCGCTGCGTAGATCCCGGGCGGCATCGGCGTCTCGGGCCGAAAGCGCATCCCGATCACCTCGCCATCATCAAAGCCATACAGCAACTCGATCGTGCCGGTGATCACATCCTCGTTTTCATCCCGGACGATCAACTGATGAATCAAGTCACTGTTCTTCAAGGGCACCCCAAAGGCAGCCTGAACCGATTCCACCTCGCCAGAGAAGTCCGGCGCGGGTGAAACCGCCTGCGGGCTGAGCGACCAGGGCGCGCCGGGGGCCAGCGTCCACGGGCTGAAGTTGCCGCTTTCGTCGTAGGCACGCACGCCAACGAAGACAGGCGCGCCGTCGTCCAGCCCCCACAGCTTGCCATCGAACTGTGTGACGCTGGCGACGCCATCCACGCTGTTGGCGAGCCGAAGGTTCGATCCGCGCGCAAGAGCCGCCGGGCTGAGCTCCTTGTCGCCCATGGTGCGGGTGTAGATGAATGACTCGAATTCGTTGACGAACCCGTATCCGATCTCATAGCCCGCGAGGTCCTTTTCCGTGTTGGGGTTCCAGTTGGCCTGCACACTCCGCGGCAGGGCCAGGGCATTCAGGCCTGCCGGCGCCGCAGGCGGCGTGGCATCTGTGATCGAGAGGTTGCGCGTGTCAAACAAGGTCACCGGCGCGTTCTTGCCATCGCTGACCGTCGCCACCCAGCGATAGACCCCGCTCGGCACCTGACCGCTCATCACCCAGGTGTGGGTGAGCGTGCCCTGGGCGGTGGTCGTAAAGATCGGGGTGATGGCGCCCTCAACCAACGCGTTCGTCGCCGTGTCCACCCGGCCATAGGCGAAAGTCGTGAGCGCGTCCGGGCTGTCCGTGTCCGTCACGATCACCGTCAACGTGCTCGAGGTGAGCTGCCCAAAGCTGGCCGAGGAGCCGGTCTTGACATGTTCGATGACGGGCTTCTTATTGCCGACGTAGAAGACGACCTCATAATCGGCCGGCGCGTTTTCGATATGCAGCGTCCACGTGGTCGGGGCGGCGTCCTTGATGACGTAGCCCAGGTCATTGCCCTTGGTGATCACCGGCGAGAAGTCCTCGTCGTAGAAGACCGTGGCCGTGTCATGGGCCGACGGTCCGATGACGATCTGGCCGCGGGTGGTTTGCCGCGACAACGTGATGGCCGGGGTCGGCACGACGGTGCCGCTGTAGTGGATGCCCAGATACATGTCGGCCTCATGGGCGACCACGACCGGGACATCGACGCTGACCGTCGCTGCCTCGCCCTTCTCCGGGCGGGCCAGACCGCGGCGCACGGCATAGCCGGGCTCGCCGCGATCGGCGGCGGCCAGAACCGCCCCGCCGTTTACCAACTGATACTGATCCAGGTTGTGGTCGAAGACGAGGAAGCTTCCGCTGCCAAGGGATTGGTTGAAGTTCATGAACATCGAGTAATCGAAGCCGAGAATCTCAAAGGTCCCCTTCATCCCGGCCGTGTTGACGCTCGTGCCCGGGATGTTGAACTCGCCCGCGGCGAAGCTGATCCCGGCCAGGGTCCGGTCCTTGCGGGGCAGGCCAAACCCGAACTGGCCTTTCTCCAGGCCGAAGTTGAGGGTCGCCGTGCCAGCGAACTTGCGCACGCCGTTGACCTTGCCAATCCTGACCTTGGCGTTGCCGTGGATGAACAGCGCGTCAACGTTGAACTCGGCGTAGAAGCCCTTGCCGCGCGGGCACTGGCTGACCGGCGTGCTGGCCGGGGTGCCGGGCGGGCAGGCGTTGAAGCCCGCCCCATCGCCAATCTGCATCTGGGCGCTGGCCACGTTGAAGATCAGGATCTTCAGTTGGGCGCCGAGCGTCATGGCAAAGGGATCGGGCCGGACCAGGGCGTTGCCCGTCATCGCCACGATCGGCGTGCTGAGGTTGCCGGTCGGCGGCAGTTTGGCCGTGCTATCCACCCCGATGCCCAGGGTAAAGGTGATGGCCCCGGTCTTGAAGTGCACCCCGCCGGTGAACTTGGTCAGTTCGACACCGCTGCTGGCGATGGGGATGCCCGGGTGGGCCTCGAAGGTCAGGGTGGTGTCGACCTCGTCGATCTCATTGGTGCTGGGGATCGAGACGACCTTTGCCGACACACTGATCGACTTGTCCGCGCTGGGCTCGAGCCCCGGCATGCTGAGCTTGGCGCCGCCGGTGAACGAATACGCCTTGACCTGTTGCCCGCCCACATTCACCATCTGGGTGGTGAAGCCGCCGGTGAAGCTGCCGAAGGTCATCCCGGCCACCTTGAGCGGCGGCAGGGTGATCTGCCCGCCGGCAATTGAGACGTCACCGTTGCCGAGCAACTTGAAGCCGTTGATGGTCGTGCTCGGCCCGCCGCTGGCCCCGCCGCCGCCAAAGTTGAGCGGCAGCGTCAGGGAGGCCTGACCCACTTCGAACCCGCCATCGCCCGTGGGCCGGACCGTGGCCAGGGCCAGCTTGAAACCGGCCAGCTTGATGCTGAAGGCCGTCATCACCCCATCGATGCGCTTGAAGCAGGGGGTCGGCGCGCCGGCCGCATTGCAGTCGGAGCGCACATTCTTGCCCGCCCGGACCACCAGACTGACCGACGGATTGACGCTGTTGCCGCCCCCATCCTTTGCGCCGCCCGGAATCTTGATATTGACATTGCCGGTGAAGGTCATGCTCAAGGTACTGCTGACCGTGCCGACCGTGCCGATGAACTGGGTGCCGCTGAAGGTGCCGGTGCTGATCGGCGGCGACTGCACGGTGCCGCCGTTGAACTCGAACTTGAACTTCTTGGTCTTGTCCACGCCCAGTTTGAGCCCGCTCAACCCGGCCTGGCTCTGCCCGCCAAACTGGCTCGCCCACTGTAGCGTGATGTTCTGCGCGTTCAGCCCGAAGAAATTGCCGAGGGGATCGCCCTGGAGCTTGATGTTCGTCAGATTGAGCTTGAGCGGGCCCATGTTGCCCACAAATGCGGCGATGCCCCCGTCGAAGTACGGCTTTGCCACGGTCTGGCTGTTAACGGTTGTGGTCGTGATGCCGATCCGCATCTCGGTGGTGATGGGGCTGGTGCTGGTCAGGTAGTCGCCAAAGTCGAGGGTGGTCCGGATCTTGAGCAGCACATCACCACCCTGGTATTCGATCCCGAGCGTGTTCGACTTGAGCTTGACTGCGTCGCCGAGGGTGAGATCGCGGATGCTGACCTCGGTGCCCTTGATGCTCCACTTGCGGTCCTTGTATTTGAGACCCGTGAAGCGGGCGATGAGGCCGGGCTTCGGGGGCGCCGGATCGGCCAGCATGGCCAGATCGGGATTCTTGTCGGCCATGAGCTCGACCATCTCGGCCTCGAACTCGCCCTTGTGGATATTGATGTTGCTCAGGTCGAGGGTGGCCGGCCCGATCTTGGGGCTGACATCGCTCAGCCCGCCTTCCAGAAAGTCGGTCTCGGAGAAGACCACCCGCATCCCGAAGCTGATGTCATCGGCCGGGCTGCCGTTGATGGACATCGTGAGCGGGATGGTGGCCGTGAAGCGCCGGGCATACAGGTCGAGCGTCATCGTGAGCTGGTCGCGTTGAGTCAACTCATGGCCCCAGAATTGCGTATTGGTCCCGGCGATATCCGCCCAGAATAGATCAAAGGTGCTGCCGATCGGTCCGTCGAGGTTGTCGTGGAGTTGAGGAGCGGTATTGCCGATTTTGCCCTTGACAACATCCCACTCCAGAATGTCGCTCCTGGAGACCGGCCCATCGATGGGGTCAACGATGTAGCCAGAGCCGATCAGGTGCTCACCAACTTCGTCGAACTGGGCCCGAAAGCCAACGTCGCCGATGATGATGGCGGTCTTGCGGCCAAGAAGCGGGTTTGTGCCGTAGGAGACCGCGCCCAACAGCGCGCCGCCGGGGTTGCCCACCCGCACGATGGGCTGCGGGTCCGGCTCCAGCCCAATGGTCACATTGCCGACGGCCGTAAACGCGCCCGCTTCGGACGGGTCATCCTGGACCGTGTCGCCGCAGACGCTCCACAGATCCACCGTCCCTGCGGGTGACAGCAGCCGGCAGGATCGCTGGGGTTGGGCCGGGCTGTTCGCCGCGGGAGTCAGCGCTTCGGCGTGGCCCGGTGACTGAGCCCGTGCCTGGGCGAAGACGCCGGCGACCGTGGCGAGCACGAGGGCGGCGAGGGCGCTGGACGCGACAGCGCCGAGACGTGCGCTGTGGAAGTGGTTTCGGTTTGGGTTCATGAGTCCTCCAGAGATGTTCGATCAGGCCGCGTCCGCGGCGTCGTGGGCGGCCAGCGCGGGCTGGGTCGCGGGAAAGTCGTGGGTGTCCGTGGATTGAGGGTGCCCGGCCATCCAGGCGGCCAGCGCGTCAAGGGCTTCAGTGGCGCGGCGCTCGGCGTGCAGCGCATGTGAGGCGGCCGCCGTCCACTCGTTGTGACTGCGCACGGCGCGATCCCAGGCCTCGAGACCCGCCGGGAGGTCCGCCGCGCCCCTCAGCATCGCGGCGCGCAGCCGATCCTGGGCATTCAACAGAATGTTGGAGATTCGTTCCCAATCCACGGTGGGACAATACGCGACCGCCGGTACAAATGCCGGTACAAATCCGAGACCACTATGCCGCCCTTCCCCAGATCACAGGCCGGCCCTGGCCGTGACGACCGGGCAGCCGCCTTCGCGCGCGCGCTCACGGGCACCTTGCGCGAGCTCGGAATACGGCATCGCGATCTGGCCGACGCCGTGGGCGTCAGCGTCCACACGATTGCCTCGTGGACGCGTGCGGATGGCGCCAAGATCCCGGGGGGCGACAACCTGCGCCAACTCGTCTTCTTCATCGAACAGCGACGCGCGGGCGCGGGCCGGGCGATTGAGGCGCTGGCGAGCGATGATCGGCCGTCCGGGGCCGCCGCCTCGGGCCGTCCCATTGCCACCACCTTCATCGGCCGCGATGCGCTGGTGGAGGAGGTGTTTGCCGCCACTCAGACCCATCCGTTGGTGACGTTGATTGGCGTGGGCGGGGTGGGCAAGACCCGACTGGCGTCGCAGGTCGCCTCGCTGGCGGTGATCGGTTTCGACGACGGCGCGATTTTGGTTGAGCTTGCCCCGTTGGGCACGCCCGGGCTGGTGCCGATGGCGCTGGCCGCCGCGCTGAACGTCCGCGTGCCCGCGGGCGGCGACGCGCTTGACGCCATCATCCGGCAGTACGAAAGCGCCAACGCCCTGATCGTGCTGGACAACTGCGAGCATCTTTTGGCGGCCTGCACGGCGGCGGCCGGCGCCATCCTCGGCCGATGCCCCCGAATGCGCATGCTGGCCACCAGCCGGGAACCGCTGCGGGTGCCCGGCGAGACCGTCATCCGGGTGCCTCAACTGGAGTTGCCCGACGCCGCGTTAACGCTCACCCGCGAGTCGCTCTTGCGGAGTGATGCGGCCCGCCTGTTTGTCGCCCGAGCGATGAATGCGCGGGGCGGTTTCAAGCTCGGCCCGGAGCAGATCAGCCAGGTGGCCAACATCGTGCGCAAGCTGGATGGCCTGCCCCTGGCGATTGAATTGGCAGCCGCCAGCGCCGGGATGATGGATCTGGGCGAGATTGCGGCCCGGCTCGATGACCGCTTTCGCCTGCTTGTCGGCGGCGGGCAGACCTTGAGCCGCCACCGCACCCTGCAGGCAACGATGGACTGGAGCTATGCCCTGCTCACGCCATCCCAGCAGGCGGTGTTTGCCAGCCTGTCGGTCTTCCGAGGCGGCTGGACGCTTGAATCCGCAACGGCCGTGGTTGATCCGCGCCGGACGCTCACCCGCGAGCCGATCGCCGCGTTGCTAACCGGGTTGTACGAGAAATCGCTGATCACCCTCGAGACCAGCGAAACAGACACGCGCTATGCCATGCTCGAGACCATGCGCGAATATGCCCTGGACCGCCTGGTTCAAACGAGTTGGGCGGCTGAAGCGCGCGAGCGGCATGCGCGCTGGTGTCTCGATCTCGCCGAGGCTTCCGACCCGGCCCTGCGCTCACGGGAGCAACTCGCCTGGCTGGCCCGCCTGGACGCGGAGCACGCCAATCTGCGAGCCGCGCTGGACTGGGCCATTGACGAGGCCCGCGACCCCGAGCTTGCGGCCCGGATTGTCGCCGCGTTGCGGGTGTACTGGCAGCGCCGCGCCCACTACCGCGAGGGCTATGACTACGCCGAACGCGCGTTGGCGCTGCCCGGCGCGGCCAACGTCCCGGCACGCGCCCGCGGCGGCGCCTTGCTCAGCGCCGGCATTTCGGCGTTTTTCCAGGCCCGCTACCGGGACGCCAAGACCGCGCTGGAGGCGGCGATGGCGGCTTTTGACGCGGCCGGCCACTTGGCCGGCCGCGCCCGAGCGCTGATCGCGCTCGGCGAGATCGCCATGTATCACGACGAGTACGCCCTGGCCGAGGCTCACGCCGCCGAGGCGCTGACCCATTATTCAGCCGCCGGCGACGCCTGGGGAATCGCGTTCGCGCATTCGGCCCGGGGATATGCGGTCGGCCGCATGGCAAACACGCCCGAAAACACGCGCGCCATGCGTGAAGCCTTTGAACAGGCCGTGGCGGGCTTCGAGGCCTGCGGCGATCGCTTTGGCCTGGGGGCGGCCCTGAACGGACTGGGCGGCGCGGCCCTGCACGTCGAGAACTATGCCGAAGCCGAAGGGTATTACCAGCGCAGCCTGGCGATTCATCGCGAGCTCGATGACGAGGAGTGGGCCAGCCGCGGGTTGAACAACCTGGGCGTGTCGGCCCGCGGCCAGGGTGACACGCGGCGGGCCCTGGTGTTGTTCGAGGAAGCGCTGCAGATCCGGCAGCGCCTGGGAGCCGCGTTCGGGATCGCGACCCTGGAGCACAACATCGGCGATGCGCTCACCGCGTTGGGTGAACCGGAGGCTGCGATCCCCCACATGCGCGAATGCGTGCGGCTGAACCTGGGCTACAACGATCTGCACGGCCTGGCCCAGGGTCTGGCGGGCACCGCCGGGATCTGGCTGGCCCAGCAACGGCGGCATGCCGACGCAGCGCGCCTGCTCGGGTTTTCCGCGCCGCATCTGGGCTACCCCGGTCCGATCGCCGGGGGCAGCGACCATGTGGAGTTTGAGGAGAAACTCGCCCTGGCACGGGCCGGGCTGGGCGAGGCGCCCCTGGCCGAGGCGCTGGCGGCTGGCGCCGGGATGCCGGCGGCCGAGGCCGCCGCGCTGGCGTTGGGCGCTTGACAAATGGATCATAGATGATATAGGATATATCCTATGGCCGTGCCGCCGCCCTTCCCCGCCGTATCCGCGCCACCGCGACCGCAATACCGGAGCAAGAAGGAATCCGTTCTGGAGGCGCTCCGCAGCGCCATCGTCAGCGGCCAATATCGCCCCGGCCAGAAGCTCGTCATCGACGAGATGGCCGCCCAGTTCGGGATCAGCGCCATCCCCATTCGGGAAGCCCTGCAACAGCTCCAGGCCGACGGGCTCGTCAAGATCGAGCCGCATGTCGGCGCAACGGTCACGCCGATCGAGGCGAGTCTGGTTGAAGAGGTCTTTGACCTGCTCGAAGCGCTGGAACTGATGAGCGCGCGGCGCGCCTGCGTGCGGATGACGGCAGATCAGTTCAAGGAACTTGAGGGCATCGTCTCGCAAATGGACGGAATGCTCGACGACCTGGACGCGTGGTCGGCGATGAACGTGCGCCTGCACATCTACATCTGCGAGTGCGCCAACATCCCGCTCGCCCAGAGCATGCTGGTCAAGGTCCTCGACCATTGGAACCGGCTTCGCAAAGTGCACCTCAAGGAAGTCCACGCCAAGCGCGCTTACCTGTCGCAGAAAGAGCACTGGCAGATCCTGCGGGCCATGCAGACGGGTGACACCGGCCTGCTCGAGCGTGTCATTGGCGAACACAACCGGGCCGCCCGCGATGCCTATACCACCGAACTCAACCGTGCGCTGATGCAGGAGAAGCCGTGAGCGACTACCGCAAGATCGCCGCGCTCAAGACCGCCGAGGACTTTGCCGCATATTGCCAGAGCGTGGGCGCCGATCTCGCCTTCGACCCCGTTGTGATCCGGGATGGCAGCTCGCCCCTCGCCCAGCCCTGCGCGTTGCGCAGCCGGACGATTGGAAATCGGATCGCCGTGTTGCCCATGGAAGGCTGGGACGGAACGGAGGACGGTCTGCCGACCGACCTCACCCGGCGGCGGTGGCAGCGTTTCGGCCTGAGCGGCGCGAAGCTCATCTGGGGCGGCGAGGCCGTCGCTGTCCGCCACGACGGGCGGGCCAATCCGAACCAGCTCGTGCTGGCGGAGAGCACCGTCGGCGCGCTGGCCGATCTACGCCAGTGTCTGGTCGACGAGCACGCCGCCCACTATGGCCAGGTCGACGACCTCTTGATCGGCCTGCAGCTCACCCACAGCGGGCGTTTCGCCCGGCCCAACGAAAAGAAGCGCCTCGAGCCGCGCACCGCCTACCGGCATCCGGTCCTCGACCAGAAATTCAATGTGCCCGAAGGCGCGCTTCTGTCCGACGGTGACATCGACCGGCTGGTGGAGGACTTTGGAAGCGCCGCCGTGCTGGCGGAGCGGGCCGGCTTCGACTTCGTCGACCTCAAGCACTGCCACGGCTACCTCGGCCACGAGTTGCTCAGCGCGGTGGACCGCCCGGGCAAATACGGTGGCAGC
The DNA here is from genome assembly GCA_017998555.1 of Thermoflexales bacterium. Lineage (GTDB taxonomy): Bacteria > Chloroflexota > Anaerolineae > J036 > Brachytrichaceae > Brachythrix. Next base: position 7,438 of record JAGOCU010000016.1, on the reverse strand, counting down.
TTCGAGAACAGAACCCGTTTCATGCGGGAGCTGGTCGCCGCCGTGCGGGCCGGCACTCGCCTCGACATCGGCGTGCGCCTGAGCGCGTTTGACTTCGCGCCGTTCAAGCCCGGGCCGGACCGCGTCGGCGTGATGGACTGGCCACTGGTTGAACCCTACCGTTACGCATTCGGCGGGGACGGCAGCGGCCGCGGGATCGACCTGACCGAGCCAAAGCGCTTCCTGGACTTGCTGGGGGAGCTGAACGTGGGCATGGTATGCGTCACGGCCGGCAGCCCGTACTACAACCCGCACATCCAGCGCCCGGCCATCGTCCCGCCCAGCGACGGTTATCTTCCGCCCGAGGATCCGCTGGTGGGGGTGGCCCGTCAGATCGCCGTCGTGGCCGCCCTCAAGCGGCACGCCCCGGGCCTGCTTTTTGTCGGAACGGGATACAGCTACCTTCAGGAATGGCTGCCGAACGTCGCCCAACGCGCGGTGGCGGACGGCAATGTCGACTTCGTGGGTCTGGGCCGCATGGTCCTGAGTTATCCGGAGATCCTCGCGGACGTGTTGCGCGGACGGGAGCCGCAACGCAAGAAATATTGCAGAACCTTCAGCGATTGCACAACGGGGCCGCGCAACGGACTCGTGTCTGGATGCTATCCGCTGGACGATTTCTACAAGAACCACCCGCACAAAGCGCTGCTCGACGAAGCCAAAAAGCGCTAGACCCGTCCGCCGGCCGCGAAGTCCCGTGGGCGCCCGGCGAAAAAACCTGTCACGGGACAGATCAGCAAAAAGGAAGGAAAGACCGTCATGAAAAAGCTAGTTTCTCGCAGAAGATTCCTGAAAGTGGCCGGCTTTGGCGCAGGCGCAGCGGCGCTCGCAGCCTGCGGCGGCGCTGCCGCTCCGGCCGCCCCCGCGGCCACCGCCGCGCCAGCCAAGCCAGCCGCGACGACGGCGCCCGCCGTCGTGAACACCGCTGTTGACATGCGCATCGCGTGGTGGGGCTCCCAGGACCGCCACGACCGCACGATCAAGGTCATCGAGCTGTATCAGAAGAAGAATCCGAACGTCAAGATCGCCTATGAGTTCGCGAGCTTCAACGATCACCTGACCAAGATGACGACCCAGGCGGCCGGCAACTCGCTGCCCGACATCATGCAGCAGGACTACGCCTGGATCGCCGAGTGGGCGGGCCGTGGCCTCATCGTCCCCCTCGAGGAGTACGCCGCCAGCGGCGCGCTGGACCTCAAGGACTGCGCCGACGACTTCACCAAGGGTGGCAAGGTCAACGGCAAGCTCGTCGCCCTGAACCTTGGCTCGAACTCGCAGACTTTCCTGGCCGATATCGACATCTTCACGAAGGCTGGCCTGGAAATGCCCAAAGACAACTGGACCTGGGACGACTTTGAGCAAATCGCGACCACGATCAAGGGCAAGGCCGGTCTGTATGGCGCGGGCAGCTCGCTGTGGAACGAGCAGATCTGGAAGTCGCTCTACCTGTCGCTGGGCGGCTGGGCCTACTCCGATGACGGCACCGCGCTTGGCTATACCGACGACAAGCCGTTTATCGACCATCTGAACCGGCTGCTCCGTTTGTCGAAGGCGGGCGCGATCCCGACGCTGGCCGACGACATGGCCAACTACTACGACAAGAGCCTTGAGCTGCAGGCCATGGCGACCGGCAAGTCCGCGTCCGACAGCATGTGGAGCAATCAGATCGTCGGTTCATGGAAAGCCTACGGCGACGCCAAGAACCTGAAGATGCTGCCCTTGCCCCGCCCGGCCGGCGGAAAGAGCTCGAACTACATCAAGCCCAGCCAGTTCTTCAGCATCACGAAGGACAGCAAGAACAAGGTTGAGGCCGCGAAGTTCATCAGCTTCTTCACCAACGACCTCGAGGCAAATGACATCCTCTTCGCCGAGCGCGGCGTGCCGATCGCGGCCAAGGTGCGGGATGCCCTCAAGCCCAAGCTCGGCAAGTCGCAGACCGAGATGTTCAACTATGTCGCGCGCGTCAGCAATGACGTCCAGCCGATCCGCCCGCCGGACCCGACCGGCGCGAACGACATCGTCAAGAACATCTACGTCCCGCAGGTCGTCTCGCCGGTGCTCTACGAGAAGATGAAGGCAGAAGATGCCGTCGCGCTGCTCCGCAAGGAAGCGACCGCGATCCTGGCCAAGAACAAGAAGTAATCGCGTCGACATTTATGCGGCGTGAGAACGCCTGGCTTTGCCAGGCGTTCTCACGCCAAATAGACCAAAGCCGGCGAGGCGAATCAGAATGGCAACTGTTGCGATCCCATCCGCGTCAAAGGCCGCGCGCAGGAAGAGGACCCTGCGAAACAACCTGTCCGGCTATCTCTTCATCGGCCCGTGGCTGCTGGCCTTTCTGCTGTTCACCGCCGCGCCCATGGTGACTTCGTTGTACTTCTCGTTCACGAATTACGACGTCTTCACGGCCCCGCAGTGGGCGGGCCTGTCCAATTTCGAGACGATGTTCACGAAGGACGGCCGCTACTGGAAGGCCGTCCAGGCCACCCTCACCTTCGTCTTCACGGCCATCCCGCTTCGCCTCATCGTCGCCCTCGGGCTGGCCATGTTGTTGAAGGCGGGCCGGCGCGGGGACGGGATCTATCGGGCGGCGTACTATGCCCCGAGCATCGTCGGGGGCAGCGTGGCCATTGCAGTGATGTGGCGCCAGGTGTTTGGCACCCAGGGCATCATCAACGCGATCAGCGCGCTCTTCGGCATCCCGGCGATCACTTTTCTCGGCGATCCCAACTGGGCGATCTGGACGCTCGTCGCCCTGGCCGTCTGGCAATTTGGGTCGCCGATGCTGATCTTTCTGGCGGGGTTGAAGAACATCCCGACCGAGTTCTATGAGGCCGCCTCGATCGACGGGGCCGGACCGATCCGAAAATTCATCACCATCACCCTGCCGCTGCTCTCGCCGGTCATCCTGTTCAACCTGATCATGCAGATCATCAGCGGCTTCATGGTCTTCACCCAGGCTTTTATCGTTACCGGCGGCGCGCCGCTTGACACGACCCTTTTCTACGCGCTCTACATTTACCGCCGGGCGTTCGAGAACTTCCAGATGGGCTACGCCTCGGCCCTGGCCTGGGTGCTCATGCTCGTCATCGGCATCTTCGCCGCCGTCGTCTTCAAGACGTCGTCGGGATGGGTTTTCTACGAGAACAAGGACGGCAATTAGCCACCCGGAGACACCCCGATGAATATCGCCGCCAAACTCCCGAACCGCCGCAAGATCGCGGGATCGGTCATCTATCACGTCCTCGTGGCCGGCTTCGCGCTGGTGATGCTGTATCCGCTGCTGTGGATGTTCGCAAGCTCGTTCAAGCCAAGCGACGAGGTATTTCGGACCGTCACCTCGCTGATCCCGAGCCGGATTGACCTGGACAACTTCGCCCGCGGCTGGAAGGGATTCGGCGGGACCACCTTTACGACCTTCTATGTGAACTCGCTCTTCTATGCCGGGATGGCGACGGTGCTCTCCGTTGGCGCTTCTTCGATCGTCGCCTATGGCTTCAGCCGAATCAAGTTTGTTGGGCGCGAGTTCTGGTTTGCCTGCATGCTGATGACGCTGATGCTGCCCACCCAGGTCACCATCATCCCGCAGTACGTCGCCTTCGTAAACCTGCTCGAATTGCGCAACAGCTTCCTGCCGTTGCTCCTGCCGCGGATCGGCGGGCAGGCCTTCTTCATCTTCATGATCATGCAGTTCATCCGGGGCATCCCGAAGGAACTCGATGAAGCGGCCGAGATCGACGGATGCGGGCGATTCGGCATCTTCTTTCGGATCATCCTGCCCCTGATCCAGCCCGCCCTGATCACCGCGGCCATCTTCTCGTTCTACTGGACCTGGGAGGACTTCCTCGGACCGCTGATTTACCTCAACGCGCCGCAGCAGTACACCGTTTCGCTCGCCCTGCGGGCTTTCTCCGACCCGTCAGCGGGCACGGACTGGGGCGCCATCTTCGCCATGTCGTCGGTGTCGCTGATCCCGGTCTTCCTGATCTTCATCTTCTTCCAGCGCTATCTCGTCCAGGGGATTAGCACCACCGGCCTCAAAGGCTGATATACCGCGCGTCGGCGGGCCGGCCCGCCGACGCGCGGAATACATCATGAGATTCTCCGTTATCGGTATCACCCACAACCACATCTACGGGCAGGTCAGGTGCCTGCTTGACGCCGGGGCGACCTTCGTGTCGTGGATCGCCCGTGACTCGGAGCGCGGCATCGAGGCCGCGTTCGGGGCGGCCTTCCCCCAGGCGCGCCAGGCGCGCAGCGAGGCCGAGATCCTCGAGGATTCCTCCATCCAACTGGTGGTCACCTCGACCGTGCCGGCCGATCGCGCCCCGCTCGGCATCCAGGTCATGCGCCACGGCAAGGACTTCATGTCCGACAAGCCCGGCTTCACCACCCTCGCCCAGCTCACGGAGGCCCGGGCCGTCCAGGCCGAGACCAAACGCATTTACTCGATCTGTTACTCCGAGCGCTTTGAAAACCGGGCCACGGTCCGGGCCGGCGAACTCGTCCGGGCCGGCGCAATTGGGCGGGTGCTGCAGACCATCGGGCTCGGCCCGCACCGCCTGGGCGCGCCGTCGCGCCTGCCCTACTTCTTCCAGCGCGAACGCTATGGCGGCATCCTGTGCGATATTGCCAGCCACCAGTTTGACCAGTTCCTGTTCTTTACCGGCTCAACCCGGGCCGAGATTGTGGCCGCGCAGGTTGGCAACCTTGCCCATCCCGAATATCCCGGTCTCGAGGACTTCGGCGACGTGATGTTGCGCGGCGACGGCGGGAGCGGCTACATTCGCATCGATTGGTTCACCCCCGACGGCCTGTCAACCTGGGGCGACGGCCGGCTGACGGTCCTGGGAACGGAAGGCTACATCGAACTCCGCAAGTACGTCGACATCGGCGGACGGCCCGGGGCCAACCACCTCTTCATCGTCGACGGCCAGGGCGTGCGGTATGAGAATTGCGATGCGGTCGAGCTGCCCTACGGCCGCCAACTCATCGCCGACGTCATCGACCGCAGCGAGACCGCCATGCCGCAGCGGCACGCCTTCCTGGCCGCCGAGCTCGCGCTTCAGGCGCAGGCATCGGCCACCCTCATCACCCAAACCAAATGACACACCCCAAGCTCCGCGCCGTCGTGGTTGGGTTGGGCGTCGGCGCCCAGCACGCCGCCGCCTACAAGTCCCTGCCCAACCTGTTTGACCTGGTCGCCATCTGCTCGCTCGAGGACGACAAGAATCGCCAGTTGGCGGCCGAGCTCGGCGTGCCGCTCACCCTCACCCGCTATGAGGATGTGCTGGCGATGCCGGACGTCGACGTCGTCAATATCTGCACCCCGCCCATGTTGCACCGGCCCCAGGCGATCGCCGCGTTGAGGGCCGGCAAACACGTCGTGTGCGAGAAGCCCCTGACCGACTCCCTGGCGGGGGTTGACGAAATCGCCCGGGTTGAGGCCGAGAGCGGGCGCCGGATCATGCCGGTGTTCCAATATCGTTTCGGCGCGGGGCTGCAGAAGGTGAAACACCTGGTCGACGCCGGCCTGGCCGGGGCGCCGCTGGCCGCCAGCGTCGAAGTGCATTGGCGGCGCCGCGCGGACTATTACGCCGTGCCCTGGCGCGGCAAGTTCGCCAGCGAGCTCGGCGGTGTGCTCACCACCCACGCGATTCATGCCGTCGACATGCTGACCTACGTGTTTGGCCCCGTCAAGAGCGTCTTCGCCCGGACCAGCACGCGCAGCAATCCGATTGAGGTCGAGGACTGCGCGGCCGTCGTCTTCGAGCACGCCAATGGCGCGCTTTCAACCCTGAGCTGCACCCTCGGCTCGGCGGCCGAATCCACCCGCCACCGGTTCGTCTTCGCCAACGTAACGGCCGAAAGCAACACGCGAGCGTATACGAACTCGCTCGATCCGTGGACCTATTCCCCGGACCGGCCCGAGGTCGCGGCAGGCATCGAGCGCCTCATCGCCAACTACGACGCCACGGCCGCCGGCGAGGCCCAGCGCGCCTCGGGGGTTGGCGATGGCGGGTCTCTCACGGGCTACACGCCGCCGGCCCGCTACGACGCCCAGCTTCTGCGCTTCTATCACGCCCTCGCGAACAATACCCCGCTGCCGGTCACCCTCGCCGACGCGCGCAACGCGATCGAGCTGCTCAGCGCGACCTACTACTCCGCGCAGACGGGGGCGCCGGTCAGCCTGCCGCTCGACGCATCACACCCTGTCTACGGCGGATGGTCGCCGCGCAACTCAATCGGGAAGTCATCATGAAGAAATACGCAATCGTCGGCCTGGGTCATCGCTCGTCGATGTTCACCTCGGCCATTCTGGGCCGATATTCAGCCGAGGCCGCCCTGGTCGGCCTGTGTGACACAAACCAGACCCGGATGGACTACTACAACGGTGTCTTCGCCAGCGAATACGGCGCGCCGGCCATCCCCACCTACCGGGCCGAGGCCTTTGACCAGCTGATCGCCGAGCGCAAGCCGGATGTCGTCATCGTGACCTCGATGGACCGGACCCATCATGAATACATCAACCGGGCGATGCGGCTGGGCTGCGACATCATCACCGAGAAACCGCTGACCACCGACGCGGAGAAATGCCAGTCCATCATCGATTGCCAGAAGGAGACCGGCCGCAAGGTGACGGTCACCTTCAACTACCGTTATTCGCCGCACAGCTCGAAGGTCAGGGAACTCCTGCAGCGCGGCGCGATCGGGCAGGTCCTGTCGGTGCACTTCGAGTGGCTGCTCGACACCCGCCACGGGGCCGATTACTTCCGGCGCTGGCACCGCGACAAGGCCAACAACGGCGGGCTGATGGTCCACAAGAGCACCCATCACTTCGACCTGATCAACTGGTGGCTGGCGTCCGCGCCCGAGACGGTCTTTGGTTTCGGCCGCCGCGCGTTCTACGGCAAGGCCAACGCCGAGGCGCGCGGGCAGACCAACACCTATGCCCGGGCGTATGGCGAGCCGGCCGCCGCCCATGACCCCTTTGCCATCCATCTTGAGAAGGACGCCCGCCTGAAGGGCCTGTATCTCAACGCCGAGCACGAGGACGGCTATTTCCGGGATCAAGGCGTGTTCGGCGACGGGATCACCACCGAGGACGACTATGCCCTCGCGGTCCGTTACACGAGCGGCGCGACGATGACCTATCACCTCAACGCCTACGCCCCGTGGGAGGGGTTGCGGGTGATGTTCAACGGCACGCGCGGCCGCCTCGAGCTGGAGTGGGTGGAGAGCGCCTTCAACACCCTCGACGACGGCGCGACGGTCGAGGGCGCCTACGCGAACGAGTTCGGCCTGGCTGGCGCGACTGTCGTCGAGCGAGTCATGGACCCAACGATCACACTTCAACCACTCTGGGGCAGACCGCTTCGAGTGCCGCTTGGGACGTACT
>JAGOCU010000239.1 GCA_017998555.1 Thermoflexales bacterium | reverse complement strand
ACGCAGGCACCCGTCGCAACCAAGCCCGCCGCAACTGCCTCGGCGGCGACCGCGGCGGCCCCGGCCGCGACGACGGCAGCCCCGGCCCCGACCGTGGTGGTTCCGCCGGGCGCGGTCAAGATCACGTTCTGGTACGCCCTGGCCGGCGCCCAGGGCAAGGTCGTCGAGGCCATGGTCGACAAGTACAACAAGTCGCAGTCCGCCGTGGCGGTCGAAGTGATCTTCCAGGGCAGCTATGCGGACATCGCCCAGAAGCTGACCGCCGGCATTGCGGCCAAGAGCGTGCCGGATGTCGCCCAGATGGGCGGCGCGCCAACGATGGGCGATTCGGGCGCGGTCGTAAACATGGCCGATCTGGTCAGCGCCGCCGACAAAGCCGACATCTTTGACGGGTTCTGGGATTACAACAAATACAAGGGCCAGATCGTGAGCATGCCGTTCAACAACAGCGTGCCGCTGCTGTACTACAACGTCGATCTGTTCAAGGCCGCCGGGCTCGACCCGGCCAAGCCGCCAACGACCTGGGATGAATTGGTCACCGCCGCCAAGGCCCTCACCAAGGACACCAATGGCGACGGCAAGCCCGATCAGTGGGGCTTCAACACCCACACCGACACGCACTGGTACTTCAGCGCCATGCTCATGCAGAACGGCGGGAAGGTCCTGAGTGACGACGGCAAAAAGGTCGTCTACACCGGCCCGGAGGCCCTTGAGGCCCTGCAGTTCTGGGGCGACCTGGTCAACAAGCACAAGGTCATGCCCGCCAACCAGCATGCCCAGGCTGCGCCGGACTTCCTGGCGGGCAAACTCGGCATGATCATGCGTTCATCGTCGACCCTGACGACCCTCGAGAAGGACGCCAAGTTCACCCTCGGGGTTGCGGGCCTGCCTTGCAAGAAGGTGTGCTCTGTGCCCATCGGCGGGGCCAGCCTGCTCGTCTTCAAGACGACGCCTGAGAAGCAGAAGGCCGCCGCCGACTTCGTCAAGTGGATGACCAGCCCGGCCAACAGCGTCGACCTCTTCCTGCAGACCGGCTATGTGCCGATCCGCAAGTCGGTGTCGAACGAGCCCGCGCTCAAGGACTACATGGCGAAGTCGCCAAACGCCGCGATGCTGATCAAGCAGTTGCAGTACTCCAGCGCGATCCCGGTCTTCAGCGAGCTGGGCAACAGCGACGAGCAGTTGCGCAAGGCCATCGAGAAGATCGAACTCGGTTCTGGGACTGCCCAGGAGGCGCTTAATACCGCCGCCGACGTGATCAACAAGGCCCTCGCAGTGCCGTAAGCGACCTGCAGGGTTGTTTTCGGAAACGATATTGCCCGGCGAAGCCGGGCAATATCGTTTCCAAAAAACAGATCTATTTGACTTTCTTCGGGAAGCGGCTCAGCACCGTCGCCTCATCCGGCACCAGCGCCCGGCTGCCGAGCGCAGCGAGGTTGGTCAGCGGGGCGGGCTGGCGCTCGGGCAGGGCCATCACCCGGATCGGCATGCCTTCCTTGGCCTGAAGCGTGCTATCCAGCATGACCATGCCCAGCAGGAAGCCTTCGGTGTCGGCGGCGCATGACAGCACGGTCCCAACCACCCGTCCGCGGTTGTCGAGGGCCGGGTCGCCGAGCTTGGGCACGCGCACGCCCTTCTCGTTCATCCGGAAGCGGCTGAGCTTGAGGGCCGGCTTGCCAGCCTTGACGAAGTAGGCGCCCTTGCCGACAAAGAACGGCTTGTAGGCCTTGACATAGCCGCCAAAGCCGATGTGCTGCGGCCCCAGGTTCAGCGGGCCGGCCAGCTCATGGCCATACAGCGGCAGCCCGGCCTCGGTCCGCAGGCTGTCGCGCGCGGCCAGCCCGGCCGCCTTCACGCCGTGCGCGGCGCCCGCCGCCAGGATGGCGTTCCACAGCGCCACGGACTTGCCCGGGTGGACGAAGATCTCGTAGGCGATCGACTCGCCCGTATAGCCCGTCCGCGAGATGAAGACATCGCAGCCGGCCACGCTTGCGCGCATGACTCCGGTCTTGGGCAGCCGGGCCAGGGCCTCGGCCTGCTGCGGATGGCCGCCGTCGATCAGCATCGCCTGCAGCGTCGGCAGGGCGGCCGGCCCCTGCAGGGCAACGTCGACCCGCTGGTCGTCGCCGCTGGACGGGTCGCGCAGGTCGCGCAGCTCGCACGACGGCAGGCGCAGCCCGCCCAGGTCGGCGCTCCCGTCGTTCAAGGCCCGCAGCCAGGCGATGTCCTTGTCGTTGTTCGAGGCGTTGATGACGACAAGATAACGCTCGGCCTCAACCCGATAGATCATGATGTCGTCGATGACATCGGCGGCCGGGTCGAACAGATACCCGTATTGCGACTCGCCGACTTTGATGTCGGTCACGTCGTTGGAAGTCGCGGCGTCGAGGAAAGCCTGGGCGTTCGGGCCGCGGCAGTCGATGACGCCCATGTGGGTGACGTCGAACAGCCCGGCCGCGTTGCGCACCGCGAGATGCTCTTCGCTCACGCTGGTGTACCAAACGGGCATATCCCACCCGCCGAAGGGCACCATCTTGGCGCCCAGCTTGCGATGGGTGTCATTGAGGGCGGTGCGCTTGAGCGGGCCGCCTTCGCCGGTCACGCCAGCCGTCGCCCGGGCGAGCGCGTCCGCCGCCGCGGCCGGCGCCTTGGCCCGGCCGACGAAATAGGGCTTGCTGGCGTCGACGCTCTTCGCATCCATGGCCGTGGGCAGCAGGGCGGCATCCACACGCTGGTACGGGGCTTCCTTGACCGCCACCGGCCCAGGCAGCTTGGCCGCCGCATCCGCGGGATCGAAGATGACATAGCCGTCGCTCAGCGCCCGCAGCCACAGCGCGAGCCGCTCGGCCTTTTCGACCGGCGCGGCGACATACATCCGGTTGTCGTCGCGGGCGACCACGACCGGCGAGAGCGGCTTGCCGTCCCGCTCGAGTGCCCAGCCGCCGATCGCGCTTTCATCCGGCAAATCCAGCACATTGCAGGTCAGGGCCAGATGCAGGAAGTTGCGCGCGTCCTCGCCGGTCACCTCGAAGGCCACCAGCCCGCCCGAGGCGTTCTCGACCCGTACGGCCGTCCAGTCGTGGGGGAAGCGCTCGCTCGGCGCCTGGGCGTCCCTGCCGGCCTTCTGGGCCAGCGCAGTGATCCGCCGGGCGCCGTCGATGAGGGCGTCGAAATCGACCTTGGCCCGGAAACTGGTCGTGCGCGAGTTGCTGAGCGTAAACGGCCGGGCGCTCTTGAGGATGCGGGCGGCGACCTCGGCGATCTCGCCCATGTCGGCCTCGACCAACCCGCGCTGGGTGACCCAGGGCGTGCCAAAGCGGACACCACTTGGGCGGAGCGGGCTCTTGTCGCCGGGCAGGGTATTCCGGTTGGCGACGATGCCGGCCACGTCCAGGATTCGGGCCGCGGCATCGCCCATCAGCGGGTTGTCCTTCGTCCCCGCGCAGGACTTGGTGTCGATCAGCACCATGTGGGTGTCGGTCCCGCCATGCGCGACTCGCACCCCGTTGGCGGTGAAGCCGTCGGCCAGGGCCTTGGCGTTGGCGACGATCTGCTGCTGCAGACGCTTGAAGACCGGCTGCTGAGCGAGTTTCATCGCCACGGCGATGCCGGCGATGGCATTGATATGTGGTCCGCCCTGCTCGCCGGGGAAGACCGCCCGGTCAATCCGGTCGGCCAGATCGGCCCGGGTCGTCACGATCACGGCCGCCCGCGGCCCGATCAGCGACTTGTGGGTGGTGAAGCTGGTGACATCGGCAATCCCGATCGGATTGGGATACAGCCCGGCGGCGGCCAGACCGGCCGTGTGCGAGATGTCGGCCATCAGAAAGGCCCCGCACGCGTCGGCGATGGCCCGGAACTTGCGGAAGTCCGGCGCCAGCGGATACGAGGTATACCCGGCGATGATCATCTTCGGCTTGTGCTCCAGCGCCAGGGCCATGATCTCGTCGTAGTCGATCCGCTCGGTTTTCTCGTTCACCCGATACGAGACGATCTTGTGATGCCGGCCACTGCGGTTGACCGGGCTGCCGTGGGTGAGGTGCCCGCCGTGCATCAGGTCGAGGCCCATCACCACGTCGCCCTCGTTGACCAGGGCCTCGTAGATGGCGGTGTTGGCCGGCGCGCCCGAGAGCGGCTGGACGTTGACAAACAGATCGCCGACCGACATACCGGGCGGGCAGAACGCCTCGGCCGTGCGGCGCTGGGCGAGCGCTTCGAGAATGTTGACGTAGTCGGCGCCCTTGTAGTAGCGCCGGTCCGCATAACGGCGGAAATAAGTCAGTTGCGCGTCATAGTCGAGCAGCTCGGCCTCGCTCAGCGCGCGCATATCCGGATGGGGGTATCCCTCGGCATACAGGTTGTGGAAGACCGAGCCGACCGCCTCGAGCACCGCATGCGGCGCGGCGGACGAGCTGGGGATCATCATCAA
>JAGOCU010000238.1 GCA_017998555.1 Thermoflexales bacterium | reverse complement strand
GAGCCAGCGGTGGGCGACACAACTGCCGGCGGCCACTCCAATCTGGATGCGCTCGGCGGGGGCGCCGGCCCGGGCCAGTTGCAACTCGAATCCAACCGTTGCGCCGAGCGCGTCTCTGAGCAGGCCGTCCACCGGCGGCAGGATGCTCAAGCTGCCGTCCGGGGCCGTCCTGGCGATCTCCCGCAATTCAAGGCCTTCGCGGGCGGCCGCCAGGCGTTGGGTGAGGATCGGACGATCCAGCTCGAGCAGCGCGCTGTCCTCGATCCATGGCGACGCATTTGAGCCCACAGCCGCGGCCAGAACGGCCAATTCGGCGGACGAGAGAGTTTCGGACATCAGGTTCACCAGTCTTTGGAGGGCGGGCGATTGCCCGGCAGCCAGACCACACCGCGTTTTGTCCGCAATTCGCGCATGTCGTGCGCTTCAGGCGCGCGCTGGCTGGGTGTCCACTTGAGGAATATCGAAATCAGTTCGGCGATCTCCGGGGTGGGCGCCAATCCCAGCGCTTCGGTGAGCGCCCGGTCATCAAGGCCGGCCAGCGCCGCCGCGCGGCGGATGACCGACAGATCCATGAAGAAGCCGCGCCGCGCTTCCGGTTCGGCCGGATCGCTCGTGTAGAGCAGGGCGAGCAGCGCGTCACGGATCCAGGCCGGGTCGCGCTTGCGCGCGCCGATCATCGCGGCCCGGGCGCAGAAGCTGGCCAACATGCCCCGGGCGTAACCGTCGATGCGCGCCAGCGCGGACGCGCGCTGACCGGGGTCGAGCGCGCGCAGCGCGGCCAGCCCTTGCCGAATCTCCTCGTCCAGCGGGGACGGGAGGGGCGACGGGTGATAGGCCTTGACCGCGGCGAGACCGCCGCCCAACGCTCGGAGCAGGGATTCAAAGGCGGCGGTCGGTTGCTGTGAGTCCATATCGCAATCGTAATCGATGACGCTAGTCCTGGTTCAGACGATCGTTGACGATCCCGGTGGCTGCCCCGCCAGACACGGCCGCCCCGGTGGGGAATGCCGCGCCGCCGACCGGCGTGGCAGGCGGGATGAGAAAGTCGCCCACCCGCTTGTAGCCCGCACCCACCAGCACGTCGAGCTCGCGGCCATACACCGAGATGTTGTCGAATTTCGCCTCGGCCGAAGCAACGCTCTTGAGATTGTTCTCCACTGGCGTGACCAGCTTGATGACATCACCGTTGTCTATCGCCTCGCGCAACCAGAGCGAATTGAGTTGCTTGGACCAGGTGCTGGCGCCGGCCAGATCGTTGGGCACGGCCAGGATGCGCTCGCCCGCATTTCCGGCCACGCTGGTCTCAGACCAACGCCCGAGGTCGGTCACCCGCCGGCCGGCGAACTCGGTGGGAATGGCGCCAGGGCGGCCCAGCGGACCGCCGAACTCCTCGATGACCTTGGGCAGGACGGCATCGCTGGCCGAGGCAAATCGCTCCATGGTGCGGGCGGCTTCGGGCGATGCCAGCCCGCGTGTCGCGGATGCGAACGCGTCGGTCGCCTTGGCCAGCGCCGCGGCATCGCCTGATGCCGCCAGAGCGGCTTCGGCGGCCTTTGCGCCCTTGGCCAGGGTGCTGGCCGCTTCGGTGAGTTCGGCAGCCTTCCCGACTTTGGCCACGCCGCTGGCCAATTCGGCAACTTCGGCCAGCTTGGAGGCTTTGCTCACCTGGCCGGCCAGCTCGGCCACCTCGGCCGCTTTGGCCGCCGCCTTGCCCTCGCCGACGCCGGGGATGAGCAGCATCGCGACCTCAAAGACGCCCCGCCCAATGGCTCGGCCGTAGTTGCCGCTTTGCCAGTCATCGACATAGGGTTTCTTCAGCGCGTCCCATAACTGGCCGGGGTGGGTGATGGCGTGGCCAAGCCCCTTGATCGTGTCAATCGGGTGCATCACCATGTGCGCAACGCCCGTCACCAACCCTTTCCCGCCCTCCCATATGCCCTCAAAGAAACCGCCCACTTGCTTCAGGACTCCGCCGCCACCGCCGCCACCGAGGCTCGCCGACGCCGATGCGGTCGCCCCCGCAAACGCGGCTCCTCCGACCGCGCCGCTCTGCCCGCGCAATACGGCTGCCGCCTCATCCTCGCCCTGCCGGATGATCTGCGAGATCTGCAGCGCGGCGCGTTGGGCGAGGCCCATCGCGCTGGCCAGCCGCCCCAGGGAGGGCATGACCTGGCCGTCCATTTCCGCATAAAAGGCCTGCGCTCCCGGCCCGATCCAATCACCTCCGCGCAGGGTCTCGATCGTCTGGGCAAGCGATTGCCTCAGCCGCGTCGCGTTGTCCGCTTCGGCCCCAAAAAGGCTGCCAATCTGCTTCAACTGATCGTAGTCCGCGCGAATCTTGGGTGCTGGCATGGTGATTGTCCTCACCATACACACAAAGCGGTTCCTTCCGCCAGTGCCGGATTCCCGCGCAGGGGGGAATCTCATCCCGGTTTGAGGGGGAATGTCACCTTTCGAAAGGGCTATAATTGGATTTAGGTAAGCCTAAATCAGATGAGCGCAACATCCACCACAGCATCGACCGAGCGAGCCAACCTGGCCGAACAACGAACGGGCCCGTCGACACCCAGCCTGCCGGAAAGCTTTCGCAGCATTTCAATCCCCCGCGGTGTCGGCGCCGTGCGCAAGTTTCTGGCCTTCGCCGGCCCCGGCTTCCTCATCGCAGTCGGCTATATGGACCCCGGCAATTGGGCGACCGATATCGCCGGCGGCGCGCGCTACGGTTATACGCTTCTGTCGGTCGTCCTGCTGGCCAACGTGATGGCGATCGTCATGCAGGCGCTGGCGGTGCGCCTGGGCGTGGTGACCGGGCGCGATCTCGCCCAGGCCTGCCGCGAGCAGTATGGCCGACGGGCCGGGATCACGCTGTGGGCCCTGGCCGAGGTCGCCATCGCCGCCACGGATCTCGCAGAAGTGCTTGGCTCCGCCGTGGCGCTTCAGTTGCTGTTCGGTCTGCCGCTCCTGGTTGGCGTCGTCATCACCGTTGCCGACGTCCTGATCGTGCTGCTGCTGAAACGCAGAGGCTTCCGCTACGTCGAAGCGATCGTGGCCGGGCTGGTCGCTGTGATCGGCCTGAGTTTTGCCGCCGAGCTCTTCCTCTCGCGTCCGGATGGCGCGGGCATGCTGGCGGGATTCGTGCCGTCACTTGAGATCGTCCGCAATCCTGGCATGCTCTACATCGCGATTGGCATACTCGGCGCAACGGTCATGCCTCACAACTTGTATTTGCATTCGTCGATCGTGCAGACCCGCAGCTTTGATCGGACGCCCGCGGGCAAGCGCGAAGCCATTCGGTATGCCACCCTCGATTCGACCCTGGCCCTGACCGGCGCGCTCTTCATCAACGCCGCGATCCTCGCCCTGTCGGCATCGACCTTTCATCGGGCTGGGTTGTTTGAGGTCGCCGAGATTCAGGATGCCCATCGCCTGCTTGCCCCGATGCTTGGCACCAGCCTGGCGGGGTTGCTCTTTGCGATCGCGCTGCTGGCCTCCGGGCAGAATTCGGCGCTCACTGGGACGTTGGCCGGGCAGATCGTTATGGAGGGCTTTATCCATCTCAGGATGCCGCCGTTTGCCCGCCAGCTCCTGACCCGGGTGATTGCCATCGGGCCGGCGGTGATCGTCATCGCCCTGTTCGGTGAGCGCAGTGTCACCGACCTGCTGGTGTTGTCGCAGGTTGTCCTGTCAATGCAGTTGTCGTTCGCGGTGTTTCCCCTGGTCCACTTCACCAGCAGCCGGCGAATCATGGGTGAATTCGCCAATCCCACCTGGCTGAAACTCCTCGCCTGGGCGGTCGCCCTCCTGATTGCCGGGCTCAATATTTGGCTGCTTTTCCAGATTCTCTTTGGCTAGCGTCACCGCCGTGGTGATCCGTAAACGATATCCCCGGCGCAGCCGGGGATATCGTTTGAGCAAGAACTCCTAATCGAATCTGAGCCAGGGCTGAAGCGCGATCGGCGTGGCGGGTAACATTGCCCCGAGATGCCGACAGGCCCACAGTCCAATCCGGTCGCGCGCGTGCGCGCCTACTACGAGCGCAATACGCCCATCTTTATGCGGTTTGGGCGGGAACGTGAGACGCAGACCATTCATCGCTCGGTCTGGGCCGAGGGCGTCGGCGCGCTGCCCGAGGCCCTGACCTATGTCAACAACCTGGTTGGCAACGCAGCCATGGGGGTCGCCGCGGAGCGGGCTGGCCAGCCCCTTCAACTCCTGGACCTGGGCTGTGGGGTGGGCGGCAGCCTTTTTCATCTGGCGCGCGCGACCGCGGCGCCTTTCTTTGGCATCGGTGTCACGATCAGCCCGCTGCAGTGCCGTCTGGCGCGTCAAAGTGCCCTGGCGCGCGGGATGGACGATCGCGTCGCCTTTGTCGAGGCGGATTTTCTGCATCTCCCGCTTGCCGCGGAGGTGGATCTGGCGTACGCGATCG
>JAGOCU010000237.1 GCA_017998555.1 Thermoflexales bacterium | reverse complement strand
GGCGCGCAAACTGGCGCGGGGGGAGTACTAGACCCGGGCGGCCAGGCGGAACTCAGACGATGAAAGACGTGATCATGCCGAAACTCGGCTTCACCATGGAAGAAGGCAGCATCGTGCGCTGGCTCAAGCAGGCCGGCGATGCAGTGACCCAGGGCGAGCCCATCGTCGAGATCACCACCGACAAGACCAACATGGAGATCGAAGCGCCGGCGACCGGTATTCTGGCCGATCTCCGTGCCGCCGAAGGCGATACCGTGCTGGTCACCCAGGTCATCGCCGTGATCCTGGGCCCAGGCGAGAAGGCGCCGGTTTCCTCCCCGGCGCCTGTCGCACCGCATACGGAGATCCACGCGACCCCGATCGCCCAGGCTGTCGCGAGAGACCTCGGGGTCGATCTCGCCAACATTGCAGGCAGCGGCCCACGCTCAAAGATCACCCGCCAGGATGTCGAGGCAGCGGCGGCCGGCAAGCCGCGCGCCACACCTGCAGCGCGCAAGGCTGCCCGCGCGCTGGGCGTCGACCTGACCGATGTGGCCGGGAGCGGGCCGCGCGGGCGGGTCCAGGCCGGCGATGTCTCGGTCGCTGCCGTAGCAGCGGCGGCGAACGTGGCTGCCGCCCCCCTCCCCGTCCCGGTTGTCGATGCGGCGCCCGCGCCGATGGCGATCAAAACCCTGCCTTTCAGCGGGATGCGCAAAACCATCGCCCTGCGGCTGTAAAAAAAGCGCCCAGGAAGCGCCGCATATCACCTTTGACGCGGACATCGATGTCAGCGCGCTCGAAGCGCTGCGGGCGCGGGCGAACGCGCGCCTGCCCGAGGGCGCCGCCCGAATCAGCGTCACGGCGGTGATTGCCAGGGCCTGCGCCTGGGCGCTGGCCCGCCACCCGCGGATCAACAGCCAGCTCGATCTCGCCAACAACCAGATTCGTCTGATGCCCGAAGCCAACATCGGGATCGCCGTCGCTCTGGAAGATGGGTTGATTGTTCCCGTTGTCCACGACGCTGGAAGGAAGGGGCTCGCCGCGCTGGGCGCCGAAATCGCCGATCTCAGCGCGCGGGCCAAGGCCAACAAACTGAAGCCGGCCGAGCTGAGCGGCGGGACCTTTACGATCAGCAATCTGGGGATGCTCGGGGTCGATCGATTCACCGCCATCATCAACCCGCCCGAGAGCGCCATTCTGGCCGTAGGCCGGGCGGTGAAGGCATTTGTCCCCGACGCCCACGACCAGCCCGTGCTGCGCCCGCTGATGACGATCCGGCTGAGCGCCGATCACCGCATCATCGACGGCGCGGTTGCCGCCCTGTTCATGCGCGACCTGCGCGAGGCGCTTGAACGACCCGACACGATGCTGATGTAGCCCAGGACAAATGCCATGGACAATTTCCTCGCAAACTACGGGTGGATGATCGGGCTGCTGATCGTGATGTGGCTGCTCCAGTTCTTCATGTCGTTTTTGCAGATGAGGCGCTACTACGGCCGGCTGAGCGCTTTGAAGCGGGAAGGCCCAACCGCAACGGGCATGACCGGCAACCGGCTGAACACGCGCACCTATGGTGTCTTGACCCTGAACAAGGCCGACAACACCATCCGGCGCGCCGAACAACTCTCTGGGTTTACCCTTTTTCTCGTCACTGAGGCCGGTCAAGGCGCTCGTGGGGATGCCGCTTGATGCGATCATCCCCGATCAAAAAGCGCCCCGGGGCGTCAGTGGAAAACAGTGGAAAGCGTTTTGCGTCGCCGCCGACTATCTGCGCAAGCACGTGAATGCGACGGCCAAGGCTGAAGCCAAACCCGCGCCCCAGCCCCTATCGCAGGAGGTGGCCCTGTCTCAAGCGTGAGAAATCTGCGCGTGGCGCACGCGCGGCGCCGCACGCGCTCCAGATATCGCGCGAAACTAACAATGTTGGTCAAGGCCTGATCCGTCAGGCGACAACGCAACCGTGAACAACTGCAACCCGCGTGGGTTGGAGGCATACACATGGAATTTCTAGCAAATCTTGCCCAAGGTTTCATTGGTCTCTTTCAAAAGGGCGGCGAAGTCTTCGTCAGCCTGGTCTCGGGCATCGTGCCCCTGCTGATCGTGCTGATGACGGCGGTCAATGCCCTCATCGCGCTGATTGGCCATGAGCGCATCGAGGGCGTTGGCAGATACGCCGGCAAGCCCGGCATCCTGCCCACAATCGTGCGCTACACCGTCCTGCCGTTCCTGTCGGTGTTCTTCCTCACCAACCCGATGGCCTACACCATGGGCCGGTTCCTCCCGGAGCGGCTCAAGCCCGCGTTCTATGACTCGGCTGTGTCGTTTGTGCACCCGCCGCTGGGCCTGTTCCCGCACGTCAACCCGGGCGAGATCTTCGTCTGGGCCGGCATTGCCAAGGGCATCACCGATCTGAAGCTGAACATCGGCGATCTTGCCATCCGCTACTTCCTGGTTGGTCTGGTCGTGATTCTCATCCGAGGCCTCCTGACCGAGTACATCACCAAGATCATGTTGGGCCGCAGAGTCAGCGATGCCGCCGCGGCCGACGCCGCCGCGGCCGATGCCGCCGCCGCATAAGCAGCAGGAGAACACAATCATGGGAGCACTAACCAAACTACTCGAAAAGATCGGCCGGTCCGTCGGCAAGGTTGTCGGCGTGCTGTATCAGGCTGGTCGCGATTCCATCGATCAGGTCATCAAGAACGTGTTGCCCTTCATGGCGTTCATCTCGCTGGTGATCGGCATCATCCTCAAGACAGGCATCGGCGATCTGCTGGCCAACGCGCTCAAGCCGCTGGCGGGCAATCCAGTTGGCTTGATCATCATGTCGTTGATCATTGGCCTGCCCGTGCTGTCGCCCCTGCTCGGGCCGGGCGCCGTGATCGCGCAGATCATCGGCACGCTGCTCGGCGTGCAGATTGGCCAGAAGGCCATCCCCGCCTCGATCGCCCTGCCGGCGCTGTTCGCCATCAACCCGCAGGTTGGTTGCGACTTCATCCCGGTCGGTCTTGCCCTGGGCGAGGCCGAGCCTGAGACGGTTGAGATCGGCGTGCCGGCAGTCTTGTTCTCGAGACTGGTCACCGGCCCGATCAGCGTCATCATCGCCTGGGTGGCCAGCATCGGGATGTATCCGCAGTAAGCCGTCCAGATCGCACTCGCGCCGCGAGGCGCGGCCACGACGCAAGAATCGCGGCCGCGCTTCGCGGCAGACTCAGGAGTCACAGTCATGCCAGAGTACAAGAAAGTGAAAGTGGTGAAAGGCCCCAAGGGTTGGGGCGGACCGTTTCTGATCGATCCAAAGCCGGGCAAGGACAAGGTTGTGTCCATCACCGGCGGCGGCATTCATCCGCTGGCGGCCAAGATCGCCGAAATGACCGGCTGCGAGGCTGTTGACGGTTTCAAGACCAAGGTCGCATTCGAGGCCATGGCTTGCTGCGTCATCGATTGCGGCGGCACCGCCCGGGTGGGTGTTTATCCGATGAAGAAAGTCCTGACCATCGACATCTATCCCACCTCCCCGTCAGGACCGCTCTTCCGCTTCATCACTGAGCAGTACTTCTGCTCTGGCGTGCGGCTGGTGGACGTCACCCCCGCCTGACGCGATGGCGCTCAAATACGACCGCCGGGTCACCTCGGTGGGCGAATTGATCAACGAGTTCGTCAGCGCGGGAATCCTGATCTTCTTTGGCGCCGGCGCGCCCGAGGAACTGGCCGAGTTCTCGGTCATCCACGAAGGCGCGCCGCTGCTGGAACCCGTGGCCCCGGGCGATGTCGTCACGGTGGCCGGCGAGCGCTATACCGTGCTGGCCGTCGGCGACGTGGCCAACACCAACCTCGCCAATCTCGGGCATCTCGTCCTGAAGGCCAACGGGCTGGACACCCCCGAGTTGCCGGGCGATGTGTGCGTTGAAGCGAAACCCTTCCCTGTTGTTGCGGTGGGGGATACGTTCAGCATCGCTTCGCCTGAGCGTTAAGACATCCCGGCGCAGGCGCTGCCGCCACATGGGGCGGCGCATCGCGCCCGGGAACCGAAGGTAATCATGTCACTACGGGAACGATTGCGCGCGTATGAGGCCCAGCACGGCGTCATCAAGGTTGGGCTGGTGGGCGCCGGACAAATGGGCGCCGGAATGATGAGCCAGATGGAGCGCATGGATGGCATGCGCGTCGTCGCTGTCGCCGATGTCATGCCGGGGCGGGCCGAAGCCGCCTACGCCGAGGCCAGCGTGACGGCGCCCCTGGTCGTCACCGACGACGCCGAAACCGCCGCCGATGCGATTGCGGGCGGGCGCCGGGCCGCCATGCGCGACGCGGACGCGCTGACTCGCATTCCGAACCTCGACATCATCGTCGAGTGCACGGGCGTGCCCGAGGTCGGCGCGCGGGTGTGCGCCGCCGCAATCGAAGCGCGCAAACACATCGTCAATATGAACGTCGAAACTGACGCCACGG
>JAGOCU010000015.1 GCA_017998555.1 Thermoflexales bacterium | reverse complement strand
CCATGCGTCTGATCCACCGCACGGCGCTGCAAAAGTTCGTCAACGACCTGACGGTGGGCGGCTCGCACTTCCTCCCCGAGATGATCGTGCTGGCGAAGCGCGAAAAGCTCAAAGTAATCGAGATCCCAGTGAACTATCGCGGTCGGGTGGGCGAATCGAAGATCACCGGAAATCTCAAGGGCACATTGCGCACAGGATTCCGCATGATTGCGCTTGTGCTCCGCTACAGACTCGCGCCCCGCGCGCGCCCGTGATCATGCGCGCCCTTAGCCGCCGTCCCGCGCTTGCGGTCTGGTGCGTCATCGCCATCGCCTATGGCCTGATCTTCGCCGCCTCGCAGAACAAGATTATCTTCACCGATGAGGTCGTCTTCGCCCAGGACTTCGGATTTGCCGCCCTGGGCAACTGGGCGGCGGTGCGCATCCCGCATCCCCCGCTGTATGTCAGCCTGGGCGCGGCGCTTGTGGGGACTTTTGGAAACTCGCTGACGGCCATGCGGGCCATCGGCGGGGCCAGTTTTCTGCTCACCCTCGCCCTCATCCCGATGACGATGCGCGCGTTGTTTGCCGAACGGGCCGAGCGCGCGGCGCTTATCGCCATGGGGATCTGGGCCCTCCAGCCATTGGCCTTGCAGGGCAGCCTGCTCATCGATATCGACAACACGATCTTCGTGCCGGCCATGCTGCTCTTTGTGTGGGCGAGCGCCACGCCCCGCCGTTCGCCGCTGACGGTCGGGCTGACCTTCGCCGCGATGCTGTGGACAAAGCTGCTGCCGACGGCCCTTTTCATCACGGCTTCCGTTGTGCTCGTCCGCTTGATTCGGCGCGAAGGGTTCGGCCGGCTGCTCTTCGGCCTGCTCGCTGGGCTGCTCATATTTGGGGTGTCGGTGTGGGCGTGCGCGTCCCTGATCGGGTTCAACCTGGATATTCTTCTCTCCACCTTCCAGCGCACCGGCGAACTGGGCAAGGGCGTGGCCAAAATGATCTCGCGCGGGATCATGGGCGGCGGGATTACCGCGGTGTGGCTGGGGGTGCCCTTTGTGCTGATGTATGCGGCCGCGTTGCGCGAACGCCTTGTGTCGTTTTGGCGAAACCGGACGATCCTGCCAGCGGACACCCTGATCGTGTGCGCTCTGGGCGCGCTCGTCTTGCTCAGTATCGGGAATGACCTGCCGATGGGGTTCCCGCGCTATCACTACCCGATCGTGCTCCTCGTGACCCTGACGGTCAGCGCCTGGCTGGCCACCTGGCAGCCGACCCGGCGCGACCTCCTCGTGCTGGGGGCGCTCGCCGCCGCGGCGGCGGTCTACTTCGGGCTGGTCATCCCGGACCCGCTCCTGCCCCAATACCTGCTGACCTTTGAGACCAACGATCTTGTCCAACGGTTGCGGTTTGCGCTGCAGTCGCAGGCCGTCGCCTTCGGGCTGCCCTTCGCGCTGCTGCTCCTGGCCGCCTGGGGGGCCAGAACAAAGGCCGCGGGCCGGATCGCCTGCGTCGCCTTCTGCATCGCCAGTTGGGCCGTGCTCGATGTCACCCAGGCCCGGGCCGAGTACTCGACGCTGTACGAATACGGGCGGACCGGCGGCGCGGACGCGGCCCGGATCGTGCGCGAGCGCACGCCCCCCGACGCGGTCATCGTCGCCCCGCGCGAGATCGACTGGCTGACATCGCGCAAGGCGACCCTGTCGACCCAGCTTGCCGGCCCGGACGGCACCCCGGCCCAATGGCTGGCGTTTTTTGCCGCGAACAAGCCCGCGGCCGTCGTCCTGCCGACCAAAGAGGACACCCGCTACACCCATGTGACGCGTGATCCGGCGGTGCTCGCCCAAATGGCGGCCTGCTACACCCCGCCCCGCACGGTCGGCTCGTATGTCGTGTGGATCCGGACGTGCTAGGAACTCCTAACAAAACCGGTGTTCCGAGACGATAACCCCCGCCCCGGCGTACGCCGGGGCGGGGGTTATCGTCTCGGAAATTGGTTTTATTAGGAGTTCCAAAACACGCGCTCGTATAATCTCATCCGCATGTCTGAACAACTCAACCAGCTCGAGCGGACGGCCCTGGCCGAGCTCCCCACGATCACCACCAGCGACGCCCTGCAGGCGTGGAACGGCCGCATTTTCGGGACCAAGCGCAGCCGCGGCGCCCTGGATGAAGCCCTGTCGGTGATGGGCAGCCTGTCGCGCGAGGAGCGCCCTCTATTCGGGCGGCGGGCCAACGAAGTGAAGCAGGCCTTGCTCGCCGCGCACGAAGCGCGCCAAGCCGAGATTCGCGCGCTGGAGCTCGAGCAGGCCCTGACGGCGGGCGCCATCGATGTGACCCTGCCCGGCGCGCCGGTCATCCGCGGTCGGGTGCACCCCAGCACCCAGACCCTGCGCCGGATCACCAGCATTTTCGGGCAAATGGGCTTCGAGGTGTATCGCTCGCCCGATGTCGAGACCGACGAGATGAACTTCGAGCTGCTCAACATGCCCGAGGAGCATCCCGCCCGGGACATGTGGGACACGTTTTACACGACCAAACCCGGGGTGATTCTGCGCACCCACACCTCGCCGGGTCAGATCCGGTCGATGCGAGATTTTGGCGAGAACGGCACAAAGCCGATCCGGGTCGTCCTGCCCGGGATGGTGTATCGCTACGAGCAGGTCACCGCCCGGAGCGAGATGCAGTTCAACCAGGTCGAAGGCATCGCGATCGGGCGCAACATCACGATGGCCGACCTGAAGGGGACGATGACCGAGTTTGCCCGCCGGATGTATGGC
Organism: Thermoflexales bacterium; assembly: GCA_017998555.1. Classification (GTDB taxonomy): domain Bacteria; phylum Chloroflexota; class Anaerolineae; order J036; family Brachytrichaceae; genus Brachythrix. The sequence continues at coordinate 13,928 of JAGOCU010000015.1, read as the reverse complement.
GGCAAGGCGAAGATGCGCTTCCGCGGTTCGTATTTTCCGTTCACCGAGCCCAGCGTCGAGATCGACGTGTACTGGGGGCTGGACACCGAGCGCGACAAGATGATCACCAAGGGCACGGGCTGGTTGGAGATCGCCGGCGCCGGCATGGTGCATCCGGTTGTGTTGCGCAACGGCGGATACGATCCGGCCGAGTGGAGCGGCTTTGCCTTCGGGATGGGCCCCGAGCGCACCGCGATGAAGCTCTTCGGGATCAACGACATTCGCCACTTCTGGTCGAACGACCTGCGCTTTCTCGAGCAGTTCTAGAAAATCGCAGGAAAGGCAGTCCCGCGGCTTCGCCGCGGGACTGCCTTTCCTGCGCGTGAATCAAACGGCGATTTCCGCGTACACCGCGCGCGTGCGGGCCGCGATGGCCGGCCAGGAGAACTCGCGAGCATAACGAGTCATGCCGAGTTTTGCCTCGGCCCGGACGCCCGCGTCCTCCACGACCCGGCGCAGGGCGGCGGCCAGGGCCACGGCGTCGCCGCTGCGAAAGAGGGTCATCCCCGGGCAATACCCGCCGATCTCGCGGTGGCCGTAGACGTCTGAGGCGACTACCGGCACGCTGCCGTAGGCCAGCCCCGTCGCGACCGAGTACGAGAAGTCGGCGTGGGTGTAGGGATACACCAGCGCGTCACAGGCGTCGATGTGGGCTGGCACATCGGCGGCGGGGAGGAATCCGGTGATCTGGACGCGACCGCCCAATCCCAGCGCCGCGATTCTGGCCTCGATCTCGGCCTGAAACGAGCGGTGCGCCGCCAGCCGGGGCCCGCCTGCGATGAGCAGGGCGTAATCTTCCGGCAGGCGGGCGAGTGCCTCGAGCGCCAGCGCATGACCCTTGGGCGGGGCGAGATAGCCGAACTGCCCGATCACCCGCTTGCCCTCCCAGCCATAGCGAGCCCGCACGGCCGCGCCGCCCGCGGCAGGCGGGACCGCCGGCGCGCCACCGGGGATGACGCGGATCTTGCCCGGGTCGACCCCGCGCGCCACCAGGTGATCCTTCAGCCGGCCGCTCAGCACGATGATCCGCTGGGCGATGTCAAACGTATCCTTGTTCAGCTGGCGGGCATACGGGCCGAGCCAGCGGTTGTACATCGCCCACTTGACCTGACGGATCGCGTGTTTGACCCCGCGGCCCGGCACCGTCAGCGGGCCATCAAAGCTGACGTGGCGGGTGATCACCAGCGGGCGCTGGACCTGCGACACGAGCGGGCCGAACTGATTGCGCCAGGGCAGGAGATAGCCAAAGAAGCTGTACTCATGCTGGATGTGGGCGACCTCGCCGCTGTTGAGGGCCTGGCCCCAGCGCACGTAGTCGGCCCGGGGATGGACCTCACGATCATAGGCGACGACGTCAACCTCAGTCTCTGGCAATCCGCGCAGCCCGCCAACGAGCTCCGAGGCGTAGTCGGCGATGCCGCAACGCACCTGCCAGGATGTGAACATCGCGATTTTCATGGTTCAGGCCTGCGTTCAATCCATCTCGCGCGAACAGGCGCGTTCAGCCCGGCGCGGCCTTGGCGAAGCGCCGGCCCTATGCCGTCATCCCCGCGAAAGCGCAATGGCAGCGGATTGGTGACGCACGTGGTCCCCGGCCCCGAAGGGGCCGAATGAGACAGCCCAGGGCAAAGCCCTGGGAAACCGATGCCCGCCCGATTCCAACCCTGAAAGGGCGACATGGCACACAAGGACTTTCGACCAGCCAGGTCCGGCCATTGAACCGATCCGTATTTCGCCCCTTCAGGGCTGATCCTGTGTTTGGCGGCGTGACCCAGGGCTTTGCCCTGGGCTATCTCATGTGGCCCTTGCAGGGCCAGGTACTGACATCGTGTCTCCAACGGCTTGACTGCGACCATGCATTCAAACACATGTGCGTTGCGCATCGGTTCTGGTGAAGTCGTCACTAACTTAATGCCATTGCGCTTTCGCGGGGATGACGGCATAAGCAATGTGCTTGGCGGTGGCCCGTGGCGGATCTAGGAGCAGTGTAAGCATGGTGCAGCGTGTTTATCGATCCAACGGCTTCATCAGCCTGGACAGCATCTTGCGATGGAAGTAGTACTCATGGCGCCGGCCGCGCGCGATCGACGCCAGGGTGAACGCGATCTCCTTCATCAGCAGCAGCACGGCAACGAAGATCTGGGCCGGCCGGCGATGATGCTTGGCAAAGTAGTAGCGCAGGCTGTCCTGCCCGGCCCGATAGGCGGTCTCGGAGATCTTCTTCATCGTGCCGCCCCAATGATGCATGACCTTCGCCTCCGGCACGTAGAAGACCCCGAAGCCAGCGTCGCCGACCCGCTTGCACAGATCGACATCCTCGTAGAACAGGAACAGGCCCGTGTCGAAACCGCCGATGCGCTCGTAGAGCGCATGCCGGATCAGCAGGGCCGCCCCAGAGATCTCGCCCACCCGCTTGACCTGGTTGTAGTCCCGTCCGGGCTCGACAAAGACATCCCGGCGGGTCAGCCGATACAGGCGGGTCATATCGAGGAAGACCGACCCCGCCGTCGGCAGGGCGCGTCCGGAAGGCTGGAGCGATCCGTCGGTGTTCAACAGCATCGGACCGCACGCCCCCGCTTCGGGATGGGCGTCCATGAATGCGATGAGAGCCGACAGGGCTCCGGGCTGGACTTCAGTATCCGAGTTGAGCAGCAGGACATGCCGCCCGCGGGCGGCGATCAACCCAAGATTGTTCCCACCGCCAAAGCCGAGGTTTTTCGGGGCGCGAATGAGTTGAGCCCCCGCATATTCCTCCGCGACGGCCTCGGCGGTGCGGTCGCCCGAGGCGTTATCGACGACGATGACCTCGCAGCGCGCGATCTCGGCCTGGGCGTACAACGAACGCAGACAAGCCAGGGTCAGCTTGCGCGTGTTGTAGGTCAGGACGACGACGGAGAGATCAGGCGGGGTCATGATGAGTCAGCGCGACGATCGGGCATCATACGCGCATCGCGATGCGGCGGCCCAGCGCCGCCCGTTGCTCGGGACGGCGGGAGAGCATCCATCGAAAGGCCAGACCCGCGGCAGTCCCCATCCGAATGCCGCGCCAGCGCGAGGCCGGATAGCGCGCCCGGACAAAATCGTACGTGGCGCGCTGCATGACCACGGCCCGATCGTCCATCGGGGTCGCATTCTCCAAATGGGTCATGACCGACATGGGGGTGAACCACACCTCCCAGCCGAAACGGGCCAGGCGCCAGCACCAATCAAGGTCTTCGGCATACATGGGCAGCAGCGCATCGTCGTAGCCACCCACATCTCGGTACGCCTCTGCCCGCGCGATCAGACAGGCCCCGCTCAGCCAGTCCACCTGGCGTTGCCGGTCATGGGGATCCACCAGGGCGTACGCCTGGCCTATCCAGCGGCTGTTCTGGAAGAGGCGCCAAAGACCCGAGGTCTCGAGAAGGCAGGTCATCCCCGTCGGAAAGGTGCGACAGGAGCGCTGCAGACCGCCATCGCCGTGCAGCAGTTTGGGCCCGGCCAGCCCGCAAAGTGGATGCGCGTCCATAAATGCCACCAGGCCCTGCAGCGCGCCGGGGTGGACGATGATGTCCGAATTCAGGGGCATGAGGTAGCCGCCGGTCGCGCGACGCAGCATCTGGTTCTGGTTGGCCGAGAATCCGAGCGGGGCGGCGTTCTGGATGAAGGCGACTTCGAGCGGCGCGCCCTCGGGCCCGCGAATGCCACTCACGTCGCAGGCATCGGCGGTGTTGTTGACGAGCAGCACTTCGATCGCCAGCTCGCCGGCGGTGTCGGCAATCGACTGCAGGCACTGCCGGGTGAGCGCCGGCGTCCTGTGATTGATGATGCAGATGCTCAATTCAGGCGTGCTCATGGGGCCACCTGCCACAGATGCTGAATGGCGCCCTGGGGGGTTGTTGCGCCCAGTGCCAGGCTCGGGACGGCGCGGGCGCGCTCGGGGGCCAGGAACGCAAACGGCAGATGCAGGCGCTGGCCGAGGAAGGGCTCCCATTCGTCGGCGGACAGATCGAGCAACCCGAGAACGTAGACCGCGCCGCCGCGCGCGCGCGCCGCCGCCACGGCCGCGTCAAGATCGCGGCGCACGCCGTCGGCGACCAAACCCCGATCAAAGGCGGACGCGGCCAGGCTGAAGGTCGCCATTTGGGCCTCGGGCGCGCAGGCCAGCCCGCCCCAGTCGCTGATCAGCAGATCCTGAGGCTTCAGCAGTGTGTCGATCTTGCCAGCGTCAATGGCGCAGGCCTGGGGGGTCAGGTGATCGGGGATGAGATTGGCCGCCAGACCCATGACGCCAACGGGCAACACCCACACACCGGCGAACAGGACCGCCGCGGCACGCCAGACCCGGGGCGACCGGCCGGCCCGCCGCTGCAGGACGGCCAGCATCAGGCCCAGCATCAACAGAATGACGGCCAGGGACAACATCCACAATTTGGAATAGCGCCCGCCAAAATAGAGGGCCAGGCCAAGCTGCGGAACAAGCCAGATCAAGAGGGCGAGCAGGGTCCTGCCCTCGCCATCCTGGGCCTCCCCGCGCGCGGCCCGGCGCCGCAGCGCATAGAACGCGGCAATTCCGCCAGGCACGATCACTCCGCCACCCGTCGCCACCAGGGCGATGATGACCTCCCGGGTCAGCCCGCGCGCCAACAGGTTTGTGCCCAGACCATCGACGCCCCGGATGCCATACAGCGAATCGGCCAGGCCAAAGATGAGCACCCCGACCCGGCGCAGGCTGATCTCGGCATACGCCCCGGCGGTGCGGGCGCTCTCGGTCTCGAGGCTCAGCGCAAAGGCCTCGCCGAGTGTGCGCGCGCCGCCCAGGGTCATAAACGCGCTGAGATAAAGCGCGGCCGCGGTCACCCCAGCCGCCAGACCGACCAGGGCGGCGTCGATCCACCGGGCGCGCGGGCCGCGGGCCGGACCGGCCAACCCAACCAGGGCGCAGGCGCCAAACACGGCGAGGATATTGGCCTGATAGATCGCGCCACCCAGCCCCAGCAACGCCCCGGCCAGGAGGAGCCGGCCGCGAGGGCCCGGCCGCAGCGCGTGCCGGGTGGCCAGCCAGATTGCCGCCATGACGCAAGCGACGCCGGGCATGGGCTCGGTCATGTCAACCCCATGCTGCGAAAACGCCCGCGACAGACCGAGGGTGAGCGTGGCCGCCAGGGCGAGCCAGGCCCGCCCGGTCCAAGCCTGAACGATGGCGCAATAGAAGCCCAACGCCACGCCGCCCAGCACCGCGTTCATCGATTGGGCGAGGGCGTAGCTGGCCGGGATGCCCAGGGCCGTCCCCGCCGTGAACCACAGCTTTCCCACAAGCGGATAGAGCAGGTGGTTGCTGCCGCCCAGCTCGGGCGGGCGCAGGCCCGCCATTGCCCCGTACCAGCGCATGCCATCCCCGATGTACTGCTGGGTGAGCAGGGCGAGATAGAGCGCGCCAAAGGCGACCCCGGCCACGAGCGGCAGGGCGCGGCCGCCCGGGCGATCAATCCATCGCATCAGCATCGCTCAATCCGCCTTTCCACACAACGCAAGAAGATTCTCGCCGCGGTTGACGATATTGGCGATGACGACGACCGCGTTCAGGGCCAGGGCCCGGGCCCGGCTGGCATGCTTGTGACTGCCGGTTTGGGTGTGGATACGGCGCGGGGCAAAGCCGGCCGCCCGCAGCATTCGGGCCAGGGTCGCCGGGGTGAAATGCCAGTAGTGCTGATCGGGCAACAAGGCATGCCAGCGTTCGCGCATGACTGCCGACATCAGACTGCCGAAGTTGGGCACCCCGATGACCAGCAGGCCGTCGGGCTTGAGGATGCGGCCCATCTCGCGCAGAAACGGGAGCGGGTCCGGCACATGCTCGAGGGTGTGATTGGCGAGCGCAACATCGATACTCGCCGTGGGATAGGCCAGGGCTTCGAGCAGGCCGGCCCGCGCATCCAGCCCGCGCTGGCGGGCGTACTCGACCGCCCAGGCCGACACATCGCAACCGGCGACCGTATATCCGCGCCGGCGGGCCTCTTCCAGCAATAGCCCGGGACCGCAGCCCACGTCGAGTAAACGCCCGCCGGGCTTCTCGGCCGCGACCTGATCCATGAGCGCGACAAAGTACTGGTTGAACTCATCGCGCCGGGACAAATAGGCGTTGCGCTCGGTGAAATAGTCGCTGCCGTAGATTCCGTCGTCGCTCGGCGACGGCGCGGGCGGCGGGTCGGTCCGAACCAGGCCGCACTGGGCGCAGCGGGCGAAGCTCGGGTAGATCTGCGCGCAGTCGGCGGACCCGCACAGCGGACAGACGCTCGCGTTCATGCGTCCTCCGGGTCTGGCGGCGGTGTATTTGCGTTGTTCAGCGCCCACAGCTTGGCCCGGGTGGTGAAGTGATACAGGGCCATGTAAACGGCGAGGATGAACCCATGCCCGCCATCGCGAAACCCTTGCAGGCGGACATACTGGCCGAGAAAGGCGCGGAGCGCGCCCAGCGCCGCCCGTCCGAGCCCGACCGACTGGCCGGCGGCCTTCATCGTGCGGGCCTCGATGTCGGTGTAGCTGTTGAGTTTGGCGATGAACTTCTCAATCGTCAGGTGAGAGAAGTGCAAAAGGGGCGAGTTGAGCTCACCAACGCCCCCGTCGATGGTCAGACTCTCGTGGACCTCGCCGATCCAGACCGCCTTGCCCTGCCGGTACAAACGAATGTGGCGCTCGTTGCGCCAGGAGCCATACGCGACAAACCGGCCAAACATCCAGTCCCGGCGGGGAATCCGCGCCGCCACCATGCTCGCGGGCGCGCGCCCGACAAACGCCTTGATTTCGTCGCGCAGCGCGGGCGACACGCGCTCGTCCGCATCGACCACCAGGATCCAGCCGCTACGCACGAGGGAGGCGCCAAAGTTGCGCTGAAGTGAATACCCTTCCCAGTTGTGGTGAACGACCACCGCGCCGAGCCGGCTCGCGATATCGACGGTGGCGTCAACGCTGCCCGAATCGACCACAATGCGCGCATCGGCCCAGGCAACGCTCCGCAAACAGCGCCCGATGTTTGCGCCCTCATTACGGGTGATAATCAGCGCCGTAATGGTCTGCGGCGAAGGATTCCCCGCAGACGCAAAATCTGCGCCGTCGACGGGATTGGGCAAGTCCATGGTCGGGCATTATGACATCAGTGTCACGCGCGCCAAACTTCGGCCTGCATTCTCATTCCACGCAACTCATGATCAGGACACTCTTTCGAAAGCTCAGATCCATCACGCCAAGACCGATACGAAAAGCGGCTTTTCGCGCGGCGCGTTTCCTGGGCGCGGGACTGTATCCGGTTTATCCCAGTATCGATGGCGCGCTGGCATATCTGCGGGATTGGGGCTACTCGCCTCGGGTGGCCCTGGATATCGGCGCCTACCACGGGGAGTGGATGCGGCAGTTCAGGGGTGTTTTTCCCGGAGCGAAAGTGCTCATGGTGGAAGGGCAGCCGGGCAAGGAATCCATTCTGCGCGACGCGTGCGCGCTTCACCCGGGCGAGGTTGAGTACGTCATCGCATTACTGGGTCCGCGCGACGGCGAGATGGCCCGCTTTGTCGAAATGGAGACCGGTTCCTCGGTCCTCGAAGAGGCCAGCCCCTATCCCCGCAAATACGTAGAAAGACCCCTCGTGCGGCTCGACACGCTGCTGGGACGCTATGCCGGCTATGCCCAACCGGATTTTGTCAAGCTGGATGTCCAGGGCTATGAGCTCGAGGTGCTCCGCGGCGCCCCGCAGACGCTGCATGCCGCCGAATTTGTCCTGATGGAGGCGTCGCTCATTGCGATCAACCAGGGCTGTCCAACCCTTGCCGAAGTTGTCGCCTTCATGACCGAGCGTGATTTTCAACTTCTGGACTTTTGCTCACAAAGCCGACTCCCCAATGGCGCGCTCTGGCAGACGGATCTCTTGTTTGTCAAAAAGACGTCCGCGTTTGTGCCCAAGTCCTCCCTGGTCAGTTAAGCCGCGCCAAAAGGCGGCGGTCGGAGCGCACAAAGCGCGTTGCGACGAAACGACGCCAGGCGGTCCCGCGCCTCCATCAGATCGCTTTCTGTTGCGACACGCTGTCCCGTTCAAACAGAGTGGGCCGGTCGGTTCTTCCCTCGAGACAGCTGGCAATCAGGTCGTTCCAGGCCCGCGCCACCTGGACGGAGGAGAAAAAAGCCGCCCGACTTCGGGGGCGGTTTGCCCAGTCGGCCGCCGCGGCGTGGGACAGGGCGGCCCCAAATCGGGCCTGATCCTCGACATCAACCGTTATCCCTGCGTCTCCGACCATCCAGGCGCGGACCGCATCCTGGGTGACCACGACTGGTTTGTTGCTGGCCATGGCTTCGATGATGACGATGCCAAAGGCCTCATTCTGTGAGGGCAGACAGAAGACATCGCAACCTCGATAGACGCTCGCAAGATCTGTCTTGTTCAACGTGCCAAGATAGACAAAGCGCCCGGGCCCCAGAGTTTTCATGGCGTGGGAAACGACAGCATCTCTCAAGGCGCCGTCCCCGACAAGAGCCAGCGATCCGACCCCCAGTCGCGCAACGGCGTCCACAAGGAGGTCCAGCCGTTTATAGGCATCGAACGCCGAAACGCACAACACGCGCGGAGACGCGAGTGCGGCCAACGACGCCACTTCGGTCGGCGCGGATACGGGCCGAAAGGCATCCAGATCGACACCGGGCGGTATCAGGTGGGCGCGGGACTTTGGCTCATGGCGCCGCACATAGGCAAGCTGATCGGGGGTGCTCACCACAATGCCGTGAGTCAGTTGACGTGCCGAGACCCGCATACTCCACCCAACCGGACCGCCATAGTGTCCGAGGAGCACCGCTCCCGCGCGCCGACACCAGCCCGACGCAACCCGATGCGTGTGCAGTCCACCGTAGGAGATGACAACATCAGGCTGCGCCCGATCGAGCGCGTTCGGAAGCCCGCCGGCGAATCTGGCGTCCAGGACCTGACTCGGCGAAATGTAGTCCCGCGTGCCGATCACCATTCGGAATCTGTCTCGAACCGCGCCTCCAGCGAAACGTGCCCACCTGCCACGCAGCGTCCTGGAGATCAGTCGATCCAAATCCTGCAAAGCGCTTGCGGCGGGGGTTTCCGTCCTGGAAAAGACGCCTGCCATGCCCAGGATCGATACGTTTCCCTCGAGGTTTCGCCAGAGTTCATCGACGATGCGCTCTGCGCCCCGCGCTACGACGCCATAGAAATCGGAAAGGATGACGATGCGGGGTTCACGTTTCATATCCATCGAGGTGTCGCGACCGACTAATGCTGTTCTCGACCGTCGAACGAAGCCGGCCGCCCAAGTAGACGGATGGCGTAACGGCGCAGCATCCCGACCCCATCCACAATTTGGCGGGGCGTGGCCACGCCAACGAGAATAATCAGAGCCGCCATCAACCCAATTGCCAGCGCCCGCGCCCAGAATGACCATGGCGCGGGTGTGAGCAAGAAGGCGGCGGTAATCACCCCATATCCCCCGAACAGGGCCAGAACCCGCAACCAGCGGTAGCGGATGGGGTAGACCGACTGGGCAAAACGAAACAGCAACACGGTCTGCACCATACCGGCGGCCAGGGTTGCCCAGACCGCCCCCCACACGCCGAGACGCGGCATCAGGATCAGATTCAGGGTGATATTGGTCGTCGCAGATACAAGAAAAGCCAGGCTGGTCAGGCCGGTGCGCTTGCGCGAGACCAACCCAATCTGAAGCAGAGCAAAGGCGAATCCGATCGGCCCGTTGTAGGCCATCAGCGCAAGCGCATAGGGCGCGGCCGGGACATAGGCATCCCGGGCAAAGACTTGCAGGATTTCGGGCGCAAAGAGGCCAATGCCCAACGCGAGCATGAACCCGGCGGACAAGAAATACTCAAAGAAGCGCGGGAATTGGCGGGACGCCTCGGGCCGGCCGGCCATCTCCAGCGCAATCGGCCACCAGGCCGCGAAGATCGGGCTCATGGCGACGAATACCATGCTGGCCAGCTTGTTGGCGATCGAGTACAGCCCGACGTCCGCGGCGCTGACAAACTGGGTGAGCAGCGGCCGGTCGATATTGGTAAAGATCAGCATCCCCAGCGCGCCGGGCAGCACACCGATCCCCACCCCCAGCAGCGAGCGGCCCAGCGCCGGCGACGGGCGTCCGCGCAGCGGGCCGGCCGCCAGGACAATGCCAATCACGCTCGCCGCGACAGAGGCCAGCGCGTTGGCCGCGACGATTCCCGTCGCCCGCATGCGCAGACCGAGCACCATCGTCACCGCGGCCCCGATCAGCGTGAACAGATAGGTCAGGCTGACCGCGTTCGCCCGGGCAATCTGCATGCGCAGGCGCAGGGCATGAATCGTCAAGTTGTAAACGGGCAGAAAGGCCACGTTGACGGCGACCAGCAGCACCGTCACCCGCCGGGCCGGATCGTGAAAGAGCTGGGCCGCCAGGGGCTCGGCGAAGAGGGCCAGCCCCAGCGCCGCAACGATCGCCACGCCGGTGACCACCATCAGGGCGGTCGTCGTCAGGTTTCGGCGCCAGGCATCGGCTTCAGCGGTGTCGCCCTTGTCAAAGAAGTGCGCGCTCAGGGCCTGGTCCATCCCCAGCATGGAGATGGCGACCAGCAGGGCCGAGAGGGTCATGAGCACGTCGACGACGCCGTAGTCGGCCGGTTCGAGGGCCCGGGTGTAGAGGGGCGTCAGGAGCAGCGTGAAGAGCGGGCCGATCAGGGCGCTCAGGCTGTAGCCGGCGGTAAAACGCGCGAGGCGCTTGAGAGTTTCGCGCATGGGTTCACGCGCCCATCTCGCGAAACGCGCGGTGAGCGCCGCTGGCGCGCTCAGCCTCGGCCTCGTGATATTCCTGCTCGGGATCGTAGAAGATGATCTGGCTGCCCGAAGATTCCATCCGAAACGGCACATGAATATGCCCGCGCAGGGCGTCGCGCACAGCGGCCCGCCGCTCGGGCGGGGCGAAGATCAACACAAAGCCCCCGCCCCCGGCGCCGAGGAGTTTGCCGCCCCAGGCGCCCGCGCCCAGCGCGGCCGCATACATCTCGTCGACATCGGCGTTGGAGACCAGCGCGCTCAGCCCGCGCTTGAGCCGCCACGCTTCGTCCAACAGCGTTCCGAACTCGCGCAGCGGCCGGCCCGCGCTCAGGATCGCCGCGCCCTCGTCGACCATCGCCCGGAAGCGGCCGAGCTGGGCCCGCTTTTCGGCAATGCCCGGCACAAACGACTCGGCCACATCCGAAGCGGTCCGCTTGATCCCGCTGTAGAACAGCATCAGGTGCGACTCGAGCTCTTCCATCCGCTCGGCCGAAAGGATCAGACGGCGGGCCACGATGCCGCCGGATTGCTCGAAGACAAAGGTGTTCAGCCCGCCATGCGCCGCCGCGGCCTGGTCCTGCGAACCCACGGTCTCGCGCAACACATCCTGCTCGACATGCAGGGCCTCGCCCAGAAGCTGGGCCTTGCTGCGCATCTCGCCGCGCAGGCCATGCAGCGCGTGCAAAAGCCCAACGGTGAAAGACGAGCTCGAGCCCATCCCGCTGCGGGCCGGCAGATCGGCGTCGTGGTGGATCTCCAATCCGCGCTCCCAGCCCAGATGGCGCAGCACGCCCCGCACCGCCGGATGGGCGATTTCATCGATGGCGTTGCAGTTCTCCATCTTCGAGTACACCACCCGATAGCGATGTTCGAAGAAGGGCGGCAGATAGCGGCAGGTCAAATAGCAGTACTTGTCGATCGTCGTCGACAAGACGGCCCCGCCGTTCTCGCGATACCAGCCCGGATAATCGGTGCCCCCGCCCAGGAACGAAATGCGAAAGGGCGTGCGGCTGATGATCATCTACAGCCCGTCGATCTGATAGCTGCGCCCGAACAAAGTGAACACGACGTTGCCGGCGGGCGGACGCGAAAAGTTCAGTTGGAAGGCGAGCGTCTCGTTGGACGGGATCGTCCACGGGAAGCCCGGCAGCGCGGCGTTGAGGGCGACCGGCGTGCCATTCCCGGTCAGAGACACGTCCCGCGGCGAGACCGCCAGATCGCGGCTGGTCAGGTTGCGGATCTGCCCGACGATACGGACTTCGTTTCCCTCGGGCGACAGGTTGACTGCCAGCAAATCGACATCAGCAGCCGGCGCGGCCGTGGGCGCGGCGGTCGGGTTGATGATGACCGGCCGATAGGGGATCGACACCCGGGCGACAAAGGCGTTGCTGGCGTCGGCCGAGAAGTCCAGCTCGATCTTGGGCCCGGCCATCGACGCCGGCACGTCAAAGCCAGCCGTCACATTGATCGTCGCGCCAGGGGCCAGCGAGCCGCTCGCCCAACCCTTGCCGCCGCTGGCGAAGGCCGCCTGGGTCGAGAGCGGATAGCGCGCGCCCGACCCGTCAATAAGCTCGGCCACAAACGTGCCGGTCTCGAGCGTGCGGGTCAGCAGGCTGGCAATCTCGATATCGACCTGGTAGTAGTTGCGGCCGGCCGGCAGCCCCACCCGGCTGCCTTCGAGCAGGCGCGGGTTCGTGGCTTTCACCCGCAGGTCAACCAGATTGATCGGCGCTCCGACTGAAGCCAGAACGTTGGGCGAGCCTTCATCGGTGTATTTTGCAACCACGGCCCGGCGCTGGTTGGGCGTGTTGGTATCGCCCAGCAGGAGCAGGGTAATCTGGGGCGAGGACTGCTCACGGAGCGGGGCCGGATCATCGATCTTGAGGCTGGTGAGGGTGGACACGCGATAGCGGAACTGCCCGGCGCCCGTGTCGAGGACGAGCAAATCGCCGACTTTGAGGGACTCGAAGGCCGTCCGGTTGTCGGTCGAGTTGTGCAGTCCAAGGACGTAGTTGACCAGCGTGCCGGCCGCCCAGAAGGCCGTTTTCTGCGCGTCCCGGTCGTAGGTCCACTCATTTTTCGCGCTCAGTTGCACGGGATTGATGGTGAAGGCGCGCCCGCCCACTTGCAGTCGACTGGGGATGCCCGCCACCGGGCTGGGCGCCGGCGTTCCGGCGACGCTCACCGACAGGCCGATGGACGAGGTGACGGGCCGGGACGCCACGGCCGTCGCGGTGCCGGAAGTCGGGGGCTGATTGTCCGGCGGACGGTTGGCCAGGGCGGCCAACGCCAGGACAAAGCAGGCGAGGGCGCACACGCCGATCACGCCCGCGGCCGACAGCAAGACCAGGGGCCGGCTGCGCGGGTCCGCCCACAGCGCCACCAGCGGGGCTTTGAGCGAATCTGCAACAGACGGCGCCGGCGCGGTGGCGCTGGCCGGGCGGACGCCTTCGCCTTCCCATGAACCGGTAGTGTCGCCTGGCAACGCCCAGTCTTCGGCGAGGTTGGCGGGGCTGATGGGTGGCGGGGCGGGCGCGCGCGCCGGGCGCGCCGGACGCGCCTCATCCCCCTCCCACGAGCCGGTTGTGTCGCCCGGCATCGCCCAGTCTTCTGCGGGGTTATCGGCGTCGTTGGGCGGCGGCGCGGGCGGTTGCGAGGACATTAAGCGTGATTATAGCTTTCGGAAGCAATTGCACCCGGCTCCGCCGGGTGCAATTGCTTCCGAAATGACCTGTAAGGGTTTAGCCGCCGCCGGCCGGGCCGCCCAGCCCGCCATCGGTAAGCTTGCGCAGGTCCGACAGGACCGCGTCCACCTCTGCCAGGGTGATCGGCGAGCCATCCTTCTTGGCCAGCGTGCCCGCCTCAATCCGGGTAGCGGCGACCTCGCGAATGGTGGCGTTGCGCTTCATCGCCTCTTTCACCAGCTCGGCCCCGGCCTGGTAGCCGATGACCGGGTTGAGGGCAGTAACGACGATGGCGTTGCGCCCGAGCCAGGCGGTGGCCTTCTCGCGCTGGGCGGTCACGCCCACCACGCACTTGGTCGTGAATGCGTTGATCGCTCCGATCAGGACCTGCATCATTTCGAACAGGTTGT
>JAGOCU010000236.1 GCA_017998555.1 Thermoflexales bacterium | reverse complement strand
CGGCGATGCTGATCTCGCCCCATTTTTATGATTTCCAGGGTCAGGCTCGAGCAAACCTCACCCACCGGGCCTGTTGGTCAAATTCCGTCACCATCCAGCCATTGTTGAGCCAGGCCGTCCGATGACTTTGGATCTTGGGTTGGACATTCGTCCACCAGGTCTTCAGCTTTGTCGCGGACGCGGGCAACGGCGCGCCCAGAATCGCTTCGACTTCATCGAAGGTCAGCTCGAGGTTTTTTGCCCGGGCCGGTCTGGCGCGAAACCACGCCTCGAGGAGCAGGTATTTGTTGAATTCGGGTTGCTTGCCCATGCGCGTGTCCTCCCACTTTGTTTCGATCGCTTGAACTCCCAGCAGGACTTGTCTTGGGAGCGGCATCCCCCGGCTTCGTCGGGGGATGCCGCTCCCAAGAGTGACCTTGTTGGCGCTTCTTGAGTATGCTTGTCTAGCCCACTTCGAGCCGCACTGTCACGGTATCGCCCGCGCCGATATGTTCGGCCTGTTGCACGCTCGCCTTGATCGGCACAATATAGCGCCCATCCTTGGGGAACAACGACGTCTTCCATTCGGTCTTGCCGATCCGGGCTCTGACCGGGATCATCCCCCAGCCATAGGTCACCGAGCGCGACATGGCCTTCAGCGCATGGCACTCCGGCTCTGGAACGGTCACGAAGTGATGCGGAGCCGGGCCGCGCCAATACCAGATCTCGCCGCTGAACTCAAGATTCATTGGCTGATTCTATCGATTCTGCTTTAGCTGGCGTTGACGGCATGCAGGCCCGCGACAAGCGGAAACTCAGCCGCGCGGCATCCGACGTCGACGCGCCCGCTCGATCCGATGCAAGTGCGCCAGGATATGACCGCGGACCATCGCCAAATGCTCATCCGGCGCATAGTCCCGCGAGCCGATGCGGTAGGGGATCCGCATGTCGGGGGGCAGCTTCGGAATCCGCCGCTGCACCACGCGCTGGGCGACCCGGATCCGCTCGGCGATCTGGGCGGCGGTCTGCCCGCGCGACTCGGCGATGCCGCGCGCATTGAGGTCCGGGTAGGTCCCTTTGAGCACGTCCGGTTTCCGTCCGTCTGTCAGCGCGGCGACGTTCCGGGCGAAGCTGTCGTGCCAGAAGGCGATGTGCCCGAGCGTGTCCTTAACCGTCCACGCATCATCGACAGGCGCGCTCTCCGGGTGCTCGAACTCCGCCACCGCGCGAATGATCTGCTCGACGGCATCCTCAAGCTCGTCCAGAAGCGCTGACGTTGAAGGACCGCTTTTCAACTTGCTGCGCTGTTGCGCCACGGCGGTAGACATGGGTCATCTCCTGCATGCGGAAGGCGGAATCACGCCGACCCTTCGCCCATGCGATCTTCAATCTCCCACACATGATCCAGGACATGCCAGGCCTCGCGCCGCGCGAAATAGCGCGGCGACCAGCGCCGGCCTCCCCGCGGACCGCGCTCGGCGATCTCCCCGCGCGCCGACGCCTCCAGCGTGGAGAGCATCGCCTCGCGGATCAGCCCCGTGGCATCCGCGGGCGCAAGATTGCGAGGGGCCTTTCCGCCCAGGGCCGACAGGTAGGCGACCTCGGCTTCGCTGACGTGCCCCAGGATCTTGTCCAACGCCCGTCCGCCACCGCGCGGGCCCAGACGCAAAGGCCGGCCCCGCGCCGCTTCGGCCGCGCCATCCATCGATCGCCAGCACGCTTTCAGCGCCGCCTGCAACCGGCCCAATTCCGTATCGTCCACGGGCCGCCCATCGCTCTCGGGCGCAATGCCCGGCGCCCCGAAGTCGGTGGTCGCATTGCCAGTCAGCCGCTCCGCAATCACCAGCGCGGATACCTCGCGCGGCGGGCGAAAACCAAGGCGAGCCGGGCTCACGACCCGCGCGTATCGCGGGCCGTAGGCGAGCAGCGCCCCAAGCGCTGCGTTTTCGTCGCGTCCGGCCCGGCACCATCCGGGCCAATCCAGCGCGCCGGCGATCACGCGGGTCTTGCCGGCTTCAAGATAGACGCTGACGATGCCTTCGGATTCGTCTCTCACGCTACCTCCTGGCCTGTGGGGGCCAAATCTCTCCAGAGCCGATGATAGCCCCGGTCACATGCAGGCTTGCGACAGTTGGTCGGCGAGCGCGATCAGCGCTTCCGCGACCGCATCCGGATCGACCAGCATGTGGAAGTGCCCAGCGTCGATGTGTCTGACCTGCCACCCCTTCGCGGCCGCGGCGCGCGCATGCATCCCGTAACTCGCCTCCTGAAACAAGAGATACGCGCACGGCGCATCGGGCCACGATTCCGAAACGTAGATTTGCTCAGTGTAGTAACGCAGTCCCCGGGGCCTCAACCCATTGAGCACGAGCGCTCGATGCGCCGCATCTGGCAGGACTTCGCGCAA
Source organism: Thermoflexales bacterium (assembly GCA_017998555.1). Classification (GTDB taxonomy): domain Bacteria; phylum Chloroflexota; class Anaerolineae; order J036; family Brachytrichaceae; genus Brachythrix. The sequence goes on along the minus strand of JAGOCU010000236.1, from coordinate 2,062 downwards.
CGCCCCATCGGTCCAGTCCGGCGCAACGCCGCCGGACTCGAGGTGAACCCGCAGCTCCCGCGCGAAGTGAGCGTCTTCGCACGCCATCGCATCAAGCTGACTGAGGCCATCCATCGGCAGACCGGCATCGACAAAGATGTACCCCTTGGCAGGCTGCGCGATAGCAGCGCGATAGGCCGGCAACCGGAATCCGGCACCGCTGTGGGCCACCCAGATAGCCGGTTCCGTCATCGCGCTTCGCCTGAAGGCCAGCGCAATCGCGTCCGCATTCTGCTGCCACAAGGGAAGCGACTCAGCCGCATCGTCCTCCAGGCCCGGGATCCAGGCCCGATACCCTCGGGCCTGCAGAGCGGCCCCGGTACTGCGCCATGTTTCAGGCCCGCAGATTGGGCTGTGAATAAGGGCAAACGTGCTCATCGACTCTATTTGCCGGCCTTGTCCGGCAGTGTCTCAGTATGCCTCAATGCGGCGGTAATCCACTTCTTGAGCGCCGCCTCGGTGTGGAGCGTCTCGGGCGCGACCAACACCCATCGCTTGAGGACACGTCCCCGCATCATGAGCGGCCTGGCTCCCGGGCGCTCCAACAACACGTCAGCCTCCTCGGCTGACACGCGCAGCATAAGTTGTTCACGGTGGATGCCGCAGGTCAAGTGCCCGTTGACCATGAATCCGACACCGCCGAACATCTTTTTCTCAACAATGGTTCGATCGCCCAAGGCTGCGCGTATGCGCGCGGCGAATTGTTCGTTGTAGGCCATGGCAAAGTGGATGCAGGCTACCGCAAGACAAAGGGCAGATGGGCGGCGGCGCAACGCGTTCCCAGGTTCGAGCTGAATTCGCTCGAGACACCGCCGCCAAAACTGGAATCCGTGAGCGTGGCCGTGTAACAGCCTGGACCAGAAGGATCGAGGATCGTCCATCCGTAGTTGCCGGTGAAATTCCAGAACACGTTGACAAAGCCAACGTAACTCCGACCCTCGCCTTTCCCGCTCGGATCCGGGTCGATCCGATAGAGCTCGACGCGGTAGGTATTTCCGATCAGAATGTCGCTCGTCACCGTGCCGCTGACCTGCGCACCCTGGGCTACGGACGTAATGCTGTTCAGCGTCAACTGAGGCAGATCAGGCGTGCCGTTGTCCTGCTTGTCGATCCCCAGCCCAAGGTTGGCGTATGTGCTGATCTGCGACCAGGTGTTCGCATCCGCGTTGGCGTGCTCGCTGATCCCTGCTGCCCCATTCCGGAAATACGCGCCACCGACAATCTTATTGTCGCGGGTCTGCCCTGGCGTCGAGCTGGTCTGGTGCAGCCATATCCCTGAGCTGCCATTTGCATGGGCCAAGTTGTTCGTAAGCGTAATGGCCCTGCTGTCGATCAGGCGGATCCCGGCCCCGCCATTGTCGAAGACGTCGTTGTCGGTGAGCGCACCTTCAAGAGGCCCTTGTACTTCGACCCCGTGCAGCCGGTTGAAGGCAATGTGATTGCCTTGAGCCTGGAAACCGGTTGTGGTACTGCCGCAACACACCGCGATCCCCTTGCCGTTGTTGCCGATGTTTGAGCCGCCACGACTGACCCCGATCCAGTTTCCGGCCGATCCACCGGCCACGTTCCGGCCCACGTAGACGTATGGGGCTTCTTGATTGGCAATCCCATCATTCACCGCGCAACCAATGACATTGTTGTCGAAATAGGCGGTCCCAAAGCCGGAGCCAGCCATCCCCGATCCGCCCAGCAGCAGGACGGCGACGTACGGCCGTGACGTGATACCGGAGGCGCCATCGCACGACGTGGATCCCGGCAGCACACCGATGTAACTGTTGTAAACCTGTAACCCCATCCAGAGATTGTTCTCCAGGCGAATGGGATTACCCGTGCCGCTGGTGTTGACGATGGTGAGGTCGGTCAGCGTGACCTGATTGGCATTGACCCGGAATCCGAAGTTGACAGCGGCATTGGCATTGATGATGATCGTCCCGGCGCTGACTGCGCCGTTGATCGTCACGCCGTCCTTGATGATCTGTGGCAGGTTCGAGGTGAGAATGATCTGGGTGAGCGGCGGCGAAAA
>JAGOCU010000235.1 GCA_017998555.1 Thermoflexales bacterium | reverse complement strand
GGGAGCAAGGGCGCGATCAGCATCGACAACGCCTATCCGAATAACGCGGTGCTGAGCAACGCGGCCGGGCTGCACCACTCGGTGCCGCTGCCGTATTTCCTCGATCGCTATCAGACCGTGTATCGGGATGAGATCCAGGTCTTTGTGAACTGCCTGCTCCAGAACACGCCGATGCCGGTCGGGGTCAAGGACGCCCGGGCGTCACTGGCCCTGGCCGTGGCGGCCAAGCAGAGCCACGAGGAGAAGCGGCCGGTCAAGCTCGGATAACACCGGACCGCTGCCGCAGGCGGAGGTCAATTCATTGGTCCGCAGATTACGCAGATTCGCGCCGATTGGTCTATTTCTGGAGTGAGCGGCCAGGCCACAGACCGAATCGGCGCGAAGACGGAGCCGGTATGGTTAGGTTGACGACGGTCCCGCGCTGAGGGCCGCCACCGCCTGCGCCGCGGCGAGGCCGCGATGGCTGATCCGGTTCTTTTCGGCCGGGGGGAGCTCGGCCATCGTGCGCGGGCCGGTGCCGACCATGAAGACGGGGTCGAAACCAAAGCCGCCGATCCCGCGCTGGCCGTGGCCGATGCGGCCCTCGCACAGGCCGGTGAAGGCTTGTTCAGCGCCTGTGGGGTCAATCAGGACAATGACGGCCCGGAAGCGGGCGGTCCGGCCGGGCATGGGCACACCGCGCAGTTCGGCCAACAGCGCCGTGCAGCCGTCCCCGCCGGGCGCCTGGCGGTGGTAGCGGGCCGAGAGCAGGCCCGGCCGGCCGCCCAGGGCATCAACCTCGAGGCCCGAGTCGTCGGCGATCACCCATAGCCCTTTGCCGTGCGCGGCGGCCGCGAAGGCGCGGGCCTTGAGCAGGGCGTTGCCGAGATAGGTGTCGGCGGTCTCGTCGGGATCGAGCGCAAGGCCGACCTCGCGCGGGGTGACGAGGCTCAGCGCCGGGGCGAGCACGCCAAAAATCTCACGCAGTTCCTGGTGTTTGTGGGCGTTGTTTGAGGCGATGAGGAGGGTGGGCATGGGGGCATTATCGTTGATGACGTTGATAACGTTGATAAGGTTGGTAACGTTACCAACCTTATCAACGTTATCAACGATAATGAGGCCGTGAAACACGTGACGATCTACACCGACGGCGGCTGCGACCCCAATCCGGGGCCGGGGGGCTGGGGGGCGGTGTTGATTTACGCCGGGGTTCGGCGCGAACTGCAGGGCGGCGAGCGGGCGACGACCAACAATCGGATGGAGATGACGGCCGCCATCCGCGCCCTCGAAACGCTCAGGGAGCCGTGCGAGGTTCGGATGATCACCGACAGCGAGTATTTGCGCAACGGGATCACCCAGTGGATGGCGGGCTGGAAGGCGAAGGGCTGGAAGACGTCGACCCGCCAACCCGTCAAGAACCAGGATTTGTGGATTGCCCTGGATGCCGCGGTCGCCACCCACACCGTGAACTGGGAGTGGACACGCGGGCATTCCGGCAACCGCGAGAACGAGCGCTGTCACCGGCTGGCGGCGATGGGACGGCGGGAAGCGCTGGGTACTGAATATTGATGGAAGGGGTATGCCCCTTCCATCAATATTCAAACTGGGCGCCATGGGCCTAATGGCGCGATAATCAGTCCCAACCATGTTCAGCCCAGATCAAATCTCCGCGATCCGCGCGCATTTTCCCTCCCTGCACCGCCAACACAATGGCCATACCCTCGCCTTCTTCGACAACGCCGGCGGCACCCAGGTTCCGGCCCAGTGCATCGACGGCTTCGGGCGGTATCTTTCACGCTCAAACGCCAACGTGCACAGCCCCTATATCACCAGCAATGAGACCGACGCCGTTGTCGCCGCCGCGCATGAAGCCATGGCCGACTTTCTCAATGCGCCGAGCGCCGATGAGGTGATCCTCGGGGCGAACATGACGACCCTGACCTTTGCCCTCAGCCGCAGCCTCAGCCAGAGCTGGAAAGCCGGTGATGAGATCATCCTGACCAAGCTCGACCACGACGCGAATTACTCGCCCTGGCATCTGGCGGCGCAGGACAAAGGCGTGACGGTTCGGGCGGTCGACATCAATCCCGAAGACTGCACCCTGAACCTGGATGACTTCGAGCGCTACCTCGGCCCGCGCACGCGCCTGGTGGCGGTGGGCGGAGCTTCGAACATGGTCGGCACGATCAACCCGCTCAAGCAGATCGTGGGGATGGCCAAAGCGGCCGGCGCCCTGACCTTCATCGATGCGGTGGCCTTCGCCCCGCACGCGCCCATCGACGCACAGGATTTCGGCTGCGATTTCCTGGCGTGCTCACCCTACAAGTTCTGGGGGCCGCACATGGGCGCGCTGTGGGGACGGCGCGAGCTGCTCGAGACGCTGCCAGCCTATAAGCTTCGCCCGGCCACGAATACGCTGCCGGGCAAGTTCGAGACCGGCACGCAAAATCACGAGTCGCAGTCGGCGTTGCTGGGCACCTTCGAGTATCTGGACTGGGTGGCCAGCCTGGTGCCCCCGGCCAAGGCGTCTTTGCGCAGCCCGCGCGCGGCGCGCTTCCGGGCGGCCATTGATGCGATGCAGGCCTACGAGCGCGTCTTGAGCGAGCGCTTGATCGGCGGAATCCTGGCGATCCCGGGCGCAAAGGTGTATGGCATCACCGACCCGGCTCGCTTTGGCCAGCGCGCGCCAACGGTGGGCTTCCGCGTGCCAAAGGCCAGTCCCGAGGAGATCTCAGTGGCTCTGGGCAAAGAGGCCATCCTCATCCAGCACGGCAACTATTACGCCCAGAATCTGTCCGAGCGGCTGGGTCTGGAAGACGGCGGCGGGGTGATCCGGGCGTCGATGACCCACTACAACACGATCCGCGAGATTGATACCGTCCTCAACGCGCTGAGCTGAGGCGCAAAGCACCTTTTTGGAATCGGTATCCCCTGGCGGAGCCGGGGGATACCGATTCCAAAAGAAAACAGATTGACCTTGCGGGATTGGCGCACCTTTATTGCGGCTCTGGCGCCAGCCGGGCTGATCGCGCTGGCGGCCGCTGCGACGTGGCCCATTACGTTTGGCGGGCTCGCCATCGCCCGGGGCGACCTGCTGCTGTATTTCTACCCCCTGCGCGACTTCGCCGCCCAGGCGGTTCGAGAGGGGCGCTTGCCCCTATGGAACCCCTACACCTTCATGGGCGCGCCCTTTCTGGCCAACTCGCAGGCCGGCTTCTTCTACCCGCTCAACCTGCTCCTGGCCTGGCTTCCGGCCGACCGGGCCGTGTCGTGGCAGATCGGGCTGCACCTGGTCATTGCTGCCCTGGGGGCATATGCGCTGGCCCGCGGTGGATTTGGTCTGAGGCGACTCGGCGCCTTTGCGGCGGCCGTGGTCTTTGGCCTGGGCGGCTATCTTGGCGCGCAGGTGGAGCACATCAACCAGCTCCAGGCCCTGGCCTGGCTGCCGCTGATGGCGCTGTGCGGACTGCGCCTGGTCGACGGCGGGCAGCGGGGTGAGCGGTTGTGGGCCGCAGGCATGGGCCGGGCCATCCTGGGACTGGCAGGCCTGGTGGCCTTGCAGGTTTTCGCCGGCCACACCCAGTCGCTGTATATCAGCCTGTTCGGTCTTGGGCTGGTCTGCGCTTTGCGCAGCCTGAGCGGGCCGCGCATGGCGCCGGCCCGCCGGGCAAAGACAGCCTTGGTTTGGCTGATTGCGTTGGTCATTGCCGGCGCGCTGGGCGGGCTGCTCGCCGCCGCGCAGCTCGCGCCCACGCTCGAGCTGGCCGGCGAGTCGGCCCGGGCGGGCGGGCTGCCCTTCAACGAGGTCGGCTCGTTCTCGTGGCGGCCATGGGTGCTGGCCCGGGCGCTGCTCCCGACCTTTGGCGACCCGCTCTTTCCAGAGTACATCGCCTACCTTGGCGCCTCCGGGCTGGCCCTGGCCCTGGCTGGCTTGATCCTGCCGGGCGCGGCCGGATCGCGCGGCGGGAGAGCCCTGGCGCTCGCGCTCGCGCTCACGGGTGTGATCCTGGCCCTGGGCGCAGCCACCCCGCTCTTCAACCTGCTGTATCGTCTTCTGCCCGGGTTCAACCTGTTCCGCGCGCAGGCCCGTTGGCTGATCTTGTTTGCGCTGGGCGCGGCGCTGCTGGCGGGGTATGGCGTGGACGCGTTGCAGGCGGCGGCGAGCGAACGGCGCTGGCGGATGCTGTTTGCCGCGTGGATCGGGCTGGTCGCGGCGGTTGTTGCCGGGCTGCTTCTGGGCGCGCGGCTGTCACCGGAGGCTGAGTATCGGGGGCTGCCGGCCACGCCGGTCTTGGCCGGCTGGGGCGCCTTTGGCGCGGCGGTCACCCTGGCGATGGCCGCCGCGGCGGTGTGGCCGCGCGCGCGGCCCGCGGCGAGTCTGGCCTTGCCGATCCTGCTTGTGATCGAGCTCATGCTGGGCGCGCGCTTCCAGCCCTACACCCGCGCCTCCGATCCCGGCGCGCTGACCGA
>JAGOCU010000234.1 GCA_017998555.1 Thermoflexales bacterium | reverse complement strand
CATGACCCACGGATTCGACCTCCTGCGCGAAGAAACCGTCACCGAACTCAACGCCAAGGCGTATTTGTACCGCCACCGCAAGAGCGGCGCCGAGCTGCTTTCGATCGCCAACGACGATGAGAACAAGTCGTTCTCGATCGCCTTTGCCACGCCCCCCGCAGACTCGACCGGGCTGCCCCACATCATGGAACACAGTGTGCTGTGCGGCTCGCGCAAATACCCGGTCAAGGAGCCCTTCGTCGAGCTGCTCAAGAGCTCGCTGGCCTCCTTTGTCAACGCCTCGACCTACCCCGACAAGACGATCTATCCGCTGGCCAGCGCCAATCTGCAGGACTACTACAACCTGCTCGACGTGTATCTCGACGCGGTCTTTTACCCGCGCCTGACCCCGAGCACCCTGCAGCAGGAAGGCTGGCACTACGAATTGGATGATGCCTCGAGCGAGATGATCTACAAGGGCGTGGTCTTCAACGAGATGAAGGGCAACTACTCCTCGGGCGACAGCATGGCCAGTTCGCGCTCGATGGAAACGCTGCTCCCCGACACGGTCTACAGCGTCGATTCGGGTGGCGATCCCAAGGTCATCCCCAATCTGACCTGGGAGCAGTTCAGCGCCTTCCACAAGCGCTTCTACCACCCCTCCAACGCGCGAATCTGGATGTCGGGCGACGACGATCCCGAGCGCCGGCTGGAGATCCTCGACGGCTGGCTGAGCGCCTTCGAACCCGCCGATGCCCAGGCCGACATCCCCCTCCAGCCCCGCTTCGACGCCCCGCGCCGTGTCGCGATGGGCTATGACGCCGGCGACGAAAGCGAGGACAGCCCGCGCGCGTTTGTGGTGGTGAACTGGCTGACGGACGAGACGCTCGATCCGGAGGCCATGATGGCCCTCACCATGCTGGAATACATCCTGATCTCGACGCCCGCTTCGCCCTTGCGACAGGCGTTGCTGGCCAGCGGGCTGGGCGAAGATCTGGCCGGGGACGGCTTTGTCGACGCCATCCGCCAATCGATGTTCGGCGTCGGGCTCAAGAATGCAAAGGCCGGGGACGCGAACGCCATTGAAGCGCTGGTCCTGTCCACCCTGCGCCGGCTGGCCGACGAGGGCATCGACCAGGACATGGTCGACGCCGCCCTCAACACGATCGAGTTCCGCCTGCGCGAGATGAACACCGGCCGTTATCCCCGCGGCCTGGCCATGTCGGTGGCCGCGCTGAGCACCTGGCTCTACGGCGGCGACCCGCTGGCGTCGCTGCGCTACGAAGCGCCCATCGCCGCCGTCAAGGCGGCCCTGGCCCGCGGCGAGCGCTATTTCGAATCCCTGATCCGGACGCGCCTGCTCGACAACCCGCATCGGGTCACCCTGCTGCTTCAGCCCGACCCCACCCTGCGCGCCCGCGAGGACGCCGCCGAAACCGACCGGCTGGCCAAGGCCCGCGCCATGATGAGCGCATCCGACATCGAGGCGGTCATCGCGAACACGCGTGAACTGCGCGCGCGCCAGGCCGCGCCCGACAGCCCCGAGGCGCTGGCCACCATCCCGGCTCTGAAGCCCCAGGATCTGGAGCGCGCCATTCGGCAGGTGCCCGGCGCGCTGCGCGACCTGGACGGCACAACGCTCTTCCACCACGATCTGTTTACCAACGGGATCGCCTATGTCGATCTGGCCTTCGACGCCGCCGCGCTGGCGCCGGAGGATGCGCCGTTTCTCGGGTTGCTCGGCCGCATCCTGCTCGAGATGGGCACAGCGACCGAGGACTACACCACCCTGGCCCGGCGCATCCGGCGCCTGACGGGCGGGATCCATGCGACCGGCTTCCATGGGGTGCCGCGCGGCAGTCAGCGCGCTCAGTCGCGCAGCATCCTGCGGGCCAAGGCCACCACCGAACGGGCCGGCGCGCTCTTCGACATCCTGCGCGATGTCCTGCTGACCTCGCGGACCGATAACCGCGAGCGCCTGCGCCAGATCGTGATCGAAGAAAAGGCGCGACTTGAGGGGAATCTGCTTCCAAGCGGGCATGGCTACGTCCTTTCCCGCCTGGGCGCGCAATACTCGCCCGCCGACTGGGTGGCCGAGCAGGCCAGTGGATTCGCCGGGCTGGCCTTTCTGCGCGAACTGGCCGCCCAGATCGACGCGGACTGGCCGCGCACGCAGGCCCGCATCGACGCCGTCAAGGCCGCGCTGATCAATCGTTCGGGGCTGATCCTGAACGTCACCCTGGATGCCCAACGCTGGGCGTCCATCCAACCCCTGGCCGAGGCTTTTCTGGCGGGCCTGCCCGCCCAGACTGGCGCGCGCCCGCGCCCGCGCTACACCCTGCCGCGGGTCAATGAGGCCTTCACCCTGCCCAGCCAGGTCAACTATGTCGGCAAGGCCGCCCGCCTCTATGACCACGGCTATGCGCTGCATGGCTCGGCGATGGTCGCCTCCAAATACTTGCGCACAACCCATCTGTGGGAACGGGTGCGGGTGATGGGCGGCGCGTATGGCGGATTCTGCCGCTTCGACCCGCTCTCGGGGGTCTTCACCTACGTGTCATATCGCGACCCCAACCTGCTCGGCACACTGTCCAGCTACGATGCGAGCGGGGCCTTCCTGCGCGAGCACGAGGTCAGCGCCTCCGAGGTCGGCCGCACCATCGTCGGGGTGATCGGCGAGCTCGATGCGTATCTGCTGCCGGACGCCAAGGGCTTCACGGCGCTGCAACGACATCTCCTCAATCAGACGCCGGAGTATCGCCAGAAACTGCGGGATGAGGTGCTGTCGACCACCGCCCGCGACCTGATCCGCTTCGCGGACGCGCTTGACGCCGTCCGCGACCACGGCACGGTTGTCGTGCTGGGAGGGCCGGCCGCCGTCGACGCCGCCAACGCCGAGCGGCCGGGCTTCCTCGTCGTCGACAGACTGATGTGAGAAAGAAACACCCCTGCCGCCCCGGCGTACGCCGGGGCGGCAGGGGTGTTTCTTTCTCACGAAACTACTTCATGGAGGCCATGAGCTTGTCCAGCGTCGCGCGCGCAGGACGAGTCTTGGCTTCGGGGAGGAGCGAGAGGGGCACATCGCCCAGTCTCTCGACTTCGGCCAGGCTTGGGCGGCTCTGATCCAGATAGATCAGGCCGGTGATGAAGCGCTGCTTCACCCGCGCATCTTCGAGCAGCCGAATCGCGGCGGCCCGATCGGTCGGGTCGTGCTTGCCGCTGTCCAGCTTCTGCAACACGATGCTGCCGCCGTCATGCATCGTCACTTCGCGCGTCTCGCCTTCCTTGTAGTCGACGGTGATCTGCTCGCGCGGGAGCACGAATGTGAAGTCGTTGACGACCTCGTCGTGGCTGCGGCCCCAGGCGTAGCTCTTGCTGCTGTCATCCTTGTTGTTGAACGTCACGCACGGGCTGATGATGTCCAGAATCGCCGTGCCGCGATGGGCAAAGGCGGCCTTGATCAGCATCCGAACCTGTTTGGGATCGCCCGCGAAAGAGCGCGCGACAAATCCGCAATCCGAGATGATCGCCTCAAGGCACAGATCGATGGGCGGCATCTCGTTCGGGCGGGGCTGATGCTTCAGCTCCTGGCCCAGGTCGGCGGTGGCCGAGAACTGGCCCTTCGTCAGGCCATACACCCCGTTGTTCTCGATGATGTAGACCATGCTGACGTTGCGGCGCACGATGTTCTTGAACTGGCTGAATCCAATCGAGCCGGTGTCGCCATCGCCGCTGACGGCGACGGCGTTGACCAGGTGATTGGCCATCAGCGCGCCCGTCGCCACCGACGGCATGCGCCCGTGCAGGGTGTTGAAGGCGTGCGAGCGATTGAGGAAGTAGGCCGGGCTCTTGGACGAGCAGCCAATGCCACTGAGCTTGATCAGCTTCTCGGGCTGAATCCCGTATTCGTAGCACGCGTCGATGATCGAGGCCGAGATCGCGTCGTGGCCGCAGCCATTGCACAACGTTGATTCAAGGCCCTTGTAGTCGGCCTTGCCCAGGCCGATGGCGTTCACGGCGGGCTTGGCGGCGGCGGGCGGCGGCATGGAAGGAAGGGGAGGCATGTCTTGGGTCTCCTTTTAGTGTTCGCGGGCCAGCAGGCTTTCGGACACCCAGCGGGCGGTGAGGGGCAGGCCGTCGCACAGGTTCAACGGCAGAACCTTGGCCGCCATTTCGGGCATTTCGAGGCGGACCAGGTCGCACAGTTGGGCGTGCTGGCTCATCTCGACAACGTAGACGCGCTTGTGGCGGGCGACGAAGTCGTTGACGCTCTCGGCCAGGGGCAATGCGCGCGGGCGCAGGAAGCTCGTCTTGACACCCTTCCTGGCCAGCATGGCCCGGGCCTCAGCAATGGCCGGCGTCGCCGAGCCATACCCGATGATGCCAATCTCCGCGCCCTCAACCTGATCGACCACCGGTTGCGGACAAATCTGCCGGGCGGTGTCGTGCTTGCGATCCAGGCGCTCGAGGTTGCG
>JAGOCU010000233.1 GCA_017998555.1 Thermoflexales bacterium | reverse complement strand
CCCTGGTGAATCAGCACGATCCGGTCGCACATCTCCTCGACCTGATGCATCTGGTGGGTCGACATGATCAGGGTTGTGCCGCGCCGGCGCTCGTCGATCAGGAGTTCCTGAGCCAGGCGGGTATTCACCGGGTCGAGCCCGCTGAAGGGCTCATCGATGATAAGCACGTCCGGCTGATGCAGCAAGGTGGCGATGAGCTGGGCCTTCTGCTGCATGCCTTTGCTCAGGTCGTTGATCTTCTTGCGCCGATGCTCGAGCAGGTCGAAACGCTCGAAGTAGGCCAGCGCCCGTTTGCGCGCGACGTCGCGCGGCACGCCCTTGAGCTCGGCCAGGTAGACCAGGCAGTCTTCCAGTCTCAAATCGCGATACAGCCCGCGTTCTTCAGGCAGGTAGCCGATGCGCGGCTTCTTGGCCTCGGTCATCGGTCCACCCAGAATATGGGCGTGGCCGGCGTCTGGCTTGAAGAGGTCGAGGATGATCCGGATCGTCGTGGTCTTGCCGGCGCCATTGGGTCCAAGGAGCCCGAAGATCTCACCCTTGCGGACCTCGAACGACACGTTCTTGACAGCCTCGGCCGCCCCAAATGACTTTTGCAGTCCGGAAACAGAGATCACACTATCCATAGACTCCTTGTGTTTCCTCTCAAGAAACAAACCCAGGACTCGCCTGGTTTCGCGCGCTGGCCGAGCGCGGCGAGAATCGCGCACTCGAATCATAATGGCGTTGACATGTCGTCCGGCAGTTTAGGCGTCCGCGCTCGTGACATCCACATCGATCACGTGAGGATCGCGTTGGCGGCGCTGGTCATCGTCTTTCATCTCACAACCCAGTACGGCAACGTCGGGCGCTGGCCGTATCAGGAGACACAGAGTGACATTCTGTCACAGAGCGTCTACAGCGTGCCATTCGCCATCGTGCAGGCGTTTCTCATGCCGCTCTGGTTTATGGTCGCCGGCTATTTTTCGGCCCAGACAATCTCGCGGCGAGGCGCGCGGTCATTTCTGGCCCAGCGCGCTGTGCGCTTGGGTGTGCCCATGTTGTTCTACGACCTGCTCGTGCAACCAACGCTGTGGTACCTCAATGGACTGGCAGCCGGTACGGAGACCCGCCCACTCTGGTTGTACCTCGTCCAGCCGCCGTTCAGCGAGGGAATCGGGTCCGGCCCGCTGTGGTACTTGCTCGAGCTATTGCTGTTCAGCGCGGTTCTGGCGGGGCTCGCGGCGCGCTGGCCAGATCTCGCGGCCCGGCCGATCGGATTTGTGCCGCGCACCCGTCACCTCATCTACCTCGGGTTTGGCATCGCGGTCCTGGCATTTGTCGCGCGATTGGGGGTGCCGATGACCCAGACCCTGACCTTTGTGAACCTGCCGCTTGGCGACTTGCCCAAGCACGCCGGCTTGTATTGCGCGGGTGTCCTGGCGGCCCGCGGGGATTGGCTGCGACGCATGCCGGTGATGGTCGGCGCCGGCGGGCTGGGCATCAGCCTGGGGATGCTGGCCGCCCTGCCGCCCGTCGTCGCCGGCGCGTTTCTGGCCGAAGGTCGATTGGATGCGTTGGCCTTTCTGGGCGGCTGGTCCTGGCAGGCGGCCTTCTACGCCGGGTGGGACAGCTTCGTCGCGGTCGGGATGAGCGCGGCCGTGCTCGTCTTCTTTCGGGAGCGGCTGAGCACGCCGGGTCGGCTGACCGGACTCAGCGCCAGCGCGTATGCCGTCTATCTGATTCACACGCCCGTCACGGTTGCAATAGGCTATGCTCTGAGTGGGCTGGCCTTTCATCCGCTTGTTAAGTGGCTGATGGCCAGTCTGATCGCGGTGCCAGCCTGCTTCGCGATTGCCCATTTCATCCTGCGGCGCATCCCGACGCTGCGACCTCTGCTCTTCAGCAGCACATCATCATGAGTGAATCACAATACCGATACGGTTTCTATGCCCGCCCGAGCCTGGCCCTGAGCCGGACCCAGGCCGAGATCCACGATTTGCTTCGCCGCCAATATGGCTTGATCAGCGGCGGCTTGTTTATGCCCCACGCGACAGTCAAGGGTTTCTTTCGCTCCGACGCCGAACCGGACGCGATGATCGCGAGTCTGGATGCGACCCTGCAGGGCTGGCGCCCTTTTCTCGCCTACAACAACGGGGTCATTCGGATGGGCCACGCCGGGATCGTCATCAGCGCCAAATCGATGCCGGATGGCAGCGACAACGAGGCCTGGCATGCGCTGCAGGATCGGGCCTGGGCGGCGTTGCAGCCGCATTTTCACCCCGACTGCGAATTCACGCCTGGTGATGGGCGCGGCCGAAGCGGCAAAGGCGCTTTTCATCCCCATTTCACCCTGGCCATGGCCGATGTTAAGCCGGCCCTCCTCGATGAGGTCAAAGCCTTCATCGAGCAGGACGGCCCGGTGGGTCCGTCTCAGTTTCGCATTGAGGCCGTGCACCTGTTTCGCTTCCGGGCCAACTGGTCCGGCGTGTGGTGGCACACCCTGACCTGGGAGCTGCTCCACAGCTGGTGGAGTAAACTTCCGTAGAATCACTCATGGAACCTGCTCCGGAGTCGATATCCTCCGCCCCGGCGCACGCCGGGGCGGGGGATATCGACTCCGGAGATTGGTTTTGTCAGGAGTTCTTCATCTGGTTGAGGACGCGCGGCGCGCGCCCTCAGCTTCGTTTTCTGGGCTGAGACGGTCTTGCGTCGTCTCGGTGGGGGAGCCTTTCGCATGAAATCAATACGTTGGATTGCCGCTGGCGTTTTCGCGTTCGTAGTGGCCGGGCTCTTTGCGCTCGGGTCGGCGCGGCCGGCCCGGGCGGACGCCATCGTCAACCCGTGCACCGATGCCGGCCTGGGCACGGCCCTCGCTTCGGGCGGCCTGATCACCTTCAACTGTGGCGGGCCGGCGACGATCACCGTCACCACAGATTCACGCCAGATCAACTCAACGGTCGTGATCAGCGGCGGGAATCAGATCACCCTGGTGGGTTCGGGCATCTCGACCTTCTTCTGGGTGCGCTCGCCGAGCGGTAATCTGACCTTGGACGGCATTCGGCTGACCGGCGCGGGCTCGGGCGGGAATACGTTGTTCAGTGACAACATCCTGACGGTCCGCAACTCGGCGATCTATGCGAACGCATCCCAGTTGTTCTTTCGGGGCGGATCGGCGAGCCTTGAAAACACGAGCTTTGTCAGCAATACGGCCGGCATTCTCGCCGATGTCAATGTCACGCTCCGTAACACGACGTTTATGAGTAACACCCCGTCCAGCGTTTACTACGCTCGGACCGGGACGACGACGGTCAGCAATACCGTGTTTTCCAACCCCAACGGCAACTGTTTGGGCAACTTTTCGTCGGCCGGCTACAACCTCAGCAGCGACGGCTCGTGTAACTTGAATCAGCCCACCGACCTGCCGAACACCAAGGCGCTGCTGGGCCAGCCTGTGCTCGGCTACGCCACGCCGTTGCCGGGCAGCCTCGCCATCGACGGTGGCCTGTGCGCCCAGACCACGGATGCGACTGGGCAGTCTCGTCCCGGCACGGGCACGGCCTTCTGCGACATCGGCGCGGTCGAGGCCCAAAATGTCACCGTTGATCTGGCCACCCAGATCTCGGTCTCTCCGACCATCGCCATGCTCGGGCGGCCGGTCACCTACACCATCGTCATTTCCAATGCAGGCACCGGTCGTGCGGCGTCCTTCGCCTTGACCGAGACGCTGGCGCCGGCCTTTGTCAATGTCGTCTCGAAGACGATCACCACGGCCCTTGCATCACTGGCGCCCAGCGGCGCCGCCGACAACGTGCTCTCCTGGGCGGGAGCCAACTTGCGCCAGGGCGCGCGGCTGACCGTGACCCTGACCGGTAACGGCGCGGTCACGCTGACCGAATCCGCGCTGCTGACGACCACGTCATCGGTGTATGCGCCCTCCGACGCGTCGTCGCTCAATGACAGCGCCAGCGCCGCTTTTGTGGCCTCCTTTGCCCCCGACCTAAACCTGGTCAAATCGACCAGCGCCGCGCCGGTCATGCCCGGCGAGCGGATAACGTACACCATCGTCTACTCCAACAGCGGTTTTGACGCGGCGACGGGCTGGATCACCGACGTTGTTCCGATCACCGTCACCTCGCCGGTCGCGACTTGGACCGGCCCGCTCACCCCGGTCGGGGGCCAGACCTTCGCCTGGAGCTACGGCCCGCTCGCGGCCGGCAGCAGCGGCGTCATCACCATCACCGGTGTGTTGAGCGCGGGCTTGATCGGCGACAAGGTCTTTACCAACACCGTGACGAGCTACACCCCCGGCGACCTCGAGCCGGCCGGCGACACGAGCGCCGCGCCGGTAAACCTCAGCGCCTGTTTCGCGCGGGCCTTCGACGGCGTCACGGACGGCGTCATTCGGCTTCGGCTGCAACAGGCCGTCGACGACGCGTCGCCGGGCCAACTGATCAAGGTGGCGGGAACCTGCGTTGGACAGACCACCGTCGC
>JAGOCU010000232.1:1796-4472 GCA_017998555.1 Thermoflexales bacterium | reverse complement strand
ATGCGCTCGATGACCGGGGCGAAGAAGCCCTCGACCACCAGCCGGCGCGCTTCCTGCTCGGGGATGCCGCGGCTGCGCAGATAGAAGATCGGCTCGTCCTCAATCTGCCCAACGGTCGCGCCATGGGTGCAGCGCACGTCGTCGGCCTCGATCTCCAGGCCCGGGATCGAATCCGCCCGCGAGCGCGTGCTGAGTTGCAGGTTGCGGTTGGCCTGATAGCTGTCGGTCTTCTGCGCGCCGGGGAAGACCCGGATGTTGCCGCGCCAGACCGTCCGCGCGTCGTCGCGCAGGGCCGACTTGTAGAGCAGGTCGCTCTTGCAATGCCCGGCGATGTGGTTCTGCTGGGTGTCGTAGTGGAACTGCTGGCGCTTGTCGGCGAAGTAGACCCCGCTGAGCAGGGCGATGCTGCGCTCGCCGAGCATGTCGGCCTCGATGAAGCTCTTGGTGAAGCGCGCCCCGATCCCGCCCATCACCCAGTGCAGGGTCGCATCGGCGCCGGTGCGGGCCCGCTCGGTGGTGAAATTCCACACGTTCCGGCCCCAGTCCTGGATGTTGACGTAGTCGAGCTGGGCCCCGTCCTTGACGATGATTTCGACCGCGTTGTTGACCAGCGCGGACTCGGTCCCGGGCGCGCCATCGCTGCCAAACTCCTCGATAAAGGTCGCCTTCGCGCCCTTCTCGAGCACGATCAGGGTGTGGTTGAAGGCCGAGCGCTCCGCACCGTCGAGCAGGGTGGTCACCCGGACGGGTTCATCAATCTGAACCCCGGCCGGGACATACAGAATCGCGCCGCTGTTCATAAACACGCCGTGCAGCGCGGCGAAGAAGCCGTCGCCGAGTTTGACGCACTCACTCATCAGATACGCGTCAAGCAGATCGCTGTGGCTGGTGATCGCGTCGGCCATCGAGACGAAGACCACGCCCTCGGGCAGCACGCCTGAGGTCAGGGCGTTGCGCGCGCCGATGGCGCCCGGTTTCACCGCCGTGAGCAGGGCGTCGAGCTTGAGCGCCGACAGGTCGACCCGCCGCCAGTTCTCATCCCAGCGGTTGGGTGGGGGCGTGTCGCGAAAGACGCGCAGGGCCTCGAGGCGCCGGGCGGTCATCGCCGCCGGTTCGTTCCGGGCGGCCGAAAACGCCTCGACGGCCTCGCGGCTGAGATCCCCGGCCTTGACGACCGGAGTGGGTTTGAGATTCACAATTGCCATTACTTCGATTCCCGCATCCATTCCCAGAAGCGCCGCCCCCTGCGCAACAGGGGGCGGCGCTTCTGATCTTGTTTACTAGCCGACGGTCCCTTCCATTTGCAGCGCGATCAGGCGGTTCATCTCGACCGCGTATTCCATCGGCAGTTCCTTGACCAGCGGCTCGATGAAGCCCGAGACCACCATGGTGCTGGCCTCTTCTTCGCTCAGGCCGCGGCTCATCGCGTAGAAGAGCTGCTCTTCGCCGATCTTGCTGACCGAGGCCTCATGGCCAATCGTCACGTCCTCGTTGTCGACCTCGATATACGGATAGGTGTCGCTCCGGCTCGCGGCGTCGAGCAGCAGGGCGTCGCAGACCACGCTGCTGCGGGCGCCGGTCGCATTCTTGTAGACCTTGAGCAGGCCGCGGTAGCTGGTGCGCCCGCCGTCCTTGCTGATCGACTTGCTGACGATCTTGCTGGTCGTGTTGGGCGCGGCGTGGACGACCTTTCCGCCCGCGTCCTGATGCTGGCCCTTGCCGGCGAAGGCGATCGACAGGATCTCGCCGTGGGCGCCCTCTTCCATCAGATAGACGGCCGGGTACTTCATGGTCAGCTTGCTGCCGAGATTGCCGTCGACCCATTCCATCGTCGCGTCGCGCATGGCGACGGCGCGCTTGGTCACCAGGTTGTAGACGTTGGTGCTCCAGTTCTGGATCGTCGTGTAGCGGCAGCGCCCGCCCTTCTTCACGATGATCTCAACGACGGCGCTGTGCAGCGAGTCGCTCGAGTAGATCGGGGCGGTGCAGCCTTCGACGTAATGCACCTGGGCGCCCTCGTCGACGATGATGAGGGTGCGCTCGAATTGCCCGACGTTCTTGGCGTTGATGCGGAAGTAGGCCTGCAGGGGCAGGTCGATCTTGACGCCCTTGGGCACGTAGATGAACGAGCCGCCGGACCAGACCGCGCTGTTCAGCGCGGCGAACTTGTTGTCGTTGTAGGGGATGATGGTCCCGAAATACTCCCGGAAGAGCTCGGGGTGCTCGCGCAGCGCGCTGTCAGTGTCGGTGAAAATCACGCCCTTGTCGGCCAGGTCCTTGGCCAGGTTGTGATAGATCACCTCGGACTCGTATTGCGCGCCGACGCCGGCCAGATACTTCTTCTCGGCCTCGGGGATGCCCAGGCGATCATAGGTGTCCTTGATCTCCTTGGGCAGATCCTCCCAGGTCTCGGCCTGGCCGTCGGTGGGTTTGATGTAGTAGAAGATGCTGTCGAAGTCGATGCTATGCAGCACTTCGCTGCCCCAGTTCGGCATCGGCCGGCCATCGAACTCGGCCAGCGATTTCAGTCGGAAGTCGAGCATCCACTGCGGCTCCTTCTTCATCCGCGAGATGTCGCGCACAACGTCGGCATCCAGCCCGCGCCGGCTCTTGAACACGTTGTTCTCCGGCTCATTGAAGCCGTACTTTTCGAGATACTCGTCGTTGACGGTGACG
>JAGOCU010000232.1:0-1696 GCA_017998555.1 Thermoflexales bacterium | reverse complement strand
TTCTTCTCGTGCAGGGTCATCACACCTTCGCTCACGACCCGCAGCGCGTCGATGTCGAGGCCGGAGTCGGTCTCGTCGAGGACGGCCAGGTCGGGCTTGAGCATCGCCATCTGCAGGATCTCGGCCCGCTTCTTCTCGCCGCCGCTGAAGCCATCGTTGAGGTAGCGCCCGGCGAAGGAGTCATCGACCTTGAGCACGGCCATGGCCTCGCGCAGGGTCTTGCGGAAGACCGGGATCGGCATGCCCTTGGTCGTCGACGGCAGCATCCCGCCGTTCGCGGCAGCGGCCTCGGCCTTGATCCGCGAGTTGAGCGCGGTCCGCAGGAAGTTGGCAACGGTCACACCTGGGATTGCGACCGGATACTGGAAGGCGAGGAACAGGCCAAGCCGGCTGCGTTCATCGGCTTCCATCTCCAGGACGTTCTGGCCCTTGAAAAACGCCTCACCCTGGGTGACTTTGTAGTTGGGATGACCCATCAAGGTATAGGCGAGGGTGCTCTTGCCACTCCCGTTCGGGCCCATGATGGCGTGAATCTCGCCCGCGTTGATGGTCAGGTTGAGACCCTTGAGGATCTCCTTGCCGCCTTCGATCTGGACGTGCAAGTCGCGAATTTCGAACCACTTGTCAGACACTGCTGTACCCCTGAGAACCGCCCATAAAACCGTGTTTCGGAAGCGGTAGTCCCCGGCTCCGCCGGGGGCCACCGCTTCCGAAAACCCGTCTTCATGGGCGCGATATTCGTTGCGGCCGTCAAAAACTTGACAGCCGTCAAATTTGGATTTGTTGCCTATCATACTCGTGCGGCTGAGGGACGGCTGAGCGAATCAAATCGGAAGCGCTCGCCCCAGCCAAGCACGGGCGGACGCTTCCGTATACTCCCCCATCATGATCCCCGTCAAAACCATCGAGTGGATCGGCGGCGCCACCGGCGTCTGCCGCATCATCGACCAGACCCTGCTTCCGACCGAACTCCGCTATCTCGACCTCGCCGACGTCGACGCGATGTGGGAGGCGATTCGCAGTCTGCGGGTGCGGGGCGCGCCGGCGATCGGAATCGCGGCGGCCTTTGGGGTCTACCTGGGGGTGCGCGACAGCGGCCCCAATGAAGATCTGGACCGATTCAGCGCCGCATTGGAGCGGGTGACCGCCCATCTCGCCACCTCACGCCCGACCGCCGTCAATCTGTTCTGGGCCCTCGAACGGGTGAATCGGGTGGCTGGCGCGGCGGCCGCGCGGGGTGGGGCGGCTGAAGCGCGCAAGGCGCTGTTGGCCGAGGCCATTCACATGATCGACGAGGACAACGCGGTCTGCCGCGCGATCGGCGCGCATGGCGCGGACTTGTTGGCCGACGGCGACAGCATCCTCACCCATTGCAATGCGGGCGGGCTCGCGACGGCCCAGTGGGGGACCGCCCTGGCCGTCGTGTATGTTGCGGCCGAGCAGGGCAAGCGGGTGAGCGTGTATGCCGATGAAACACGTCCACTCTTGCAGGGCGCGCGCCTCACGGCCTGGGAGCTGCAGCAGGTAGGTATCCCGGTCACCCTCATCACCGACAGCATGGCCGCCACGGTGATGGCCCAGGGCCGGGTGCAGGCCGTCATTGTCGGCACCGATCGCGTGGCCGCCAATGGCGATTTCGCCAACAAGATCGGCACGTTGGGTGTAGCGATCCTGGCCCGCGAGTTCGGCATCCCTG
>JAGOCU010000231.1 GCA_017998555.1 Thermoflexales bacterium | reverse complement strand
GGGAGTAAGATATCCGCCCGCTCATGACTGCTGCTGAATTCACCGTCCGCCGCACGTGGCACGCCGATCGCCGCTCTCCCGCGCGCTGGGTGCTTTCCTATATGGCCCGTCAGTGGTATCTGCTGCTGGGGATCGTGCTCGGCGCGTTGGGCAACGCCGGCGGGGCCGCCATCATGCAGGTCCAGATCGGGGTGGCCTTTGGCGAAATCTCAAAACCGGGCTTCACCCTGGCCGCCATTTCCGGGATCGCCGTCCTCATCATCACCTCCCAGCTCGTGCGCGGGGTGCTGCAATTCATGCGGAATTTCTCGGCCGATCTGGCCGGCCAGCGCCTCGAGCGCGACATGCGCGACGAGCTCTACGCCAGCCTGATCGGCAAGAGCATGTCCTTTCACGACCGCCAGCGCATCGGCGATGTCCTGGCCCGGGCCAGCAACGATGTGCGCGAAGTCAACCTGATGATGTCGCCGGGGGTCAACATCGTGCTGGGCTCGGGCGGTTTTTTGCTCATGCCGCTCATCGCCGCGCCCCAGATCCACCCGCAGTTGATCCTGGTCCCGCTCGGCTTTCTGGGCGCCTACTTCTTTCTCGTTCGCGATTACCTCACCCGCCTCGCCCCCGCCACCGACGCCGTCCGGCGCGACTTCGGCAAGATGAACATGGCGCTCTCCGAGTCGATCGATGGGATCGAGACGGTCAAGGCCTCGGCCCAGGAGCTGCGCGAGGCGGCACGCTTTGAAGCAGGGCTGGTTGCCTGGATCCGCTCCACGCTGCGCCAGGGATACACCGAATCGCGCTTCCTGCCCCTGCTGTTATTCGGCCTCGCCCACGCGTTCGGGCTGTGGCACAGCCTGTCGCTCTATTCGGCCGGACAGATCGACATCGGCGGCGTGGTCTCCTTCAATGCCCTGCTGACCCTCTTCCAGTTTCCGACCTTCGCCTCGCAATTCGCCTACTCGCAGCTCTCATCGGGTCTGGCCAGCGCCCGCCGCATGCTGCAGGTCATCAACGACGAGGTCGGCACGTTCGAGACGCTCAAGGTCGCCCGCAGCGAGGGTTACGCCGAACCCATGCGCGGAGAAGTCGAGTTTCGAGATGTGAGCTTCCGTTACGCGGGGAATGACCCCGAAGCCGACACGAGCGAACATCCGGCTGTGCTCAGCCACGTCTCGTTCACGGTCAAGGCCGGTCAGACCGTCGCCATCGTTGGCCAGACCGGGGCGGGAAAGAGCACCGTCGTCAAACTGCTCAACCGGATTTATGACGTGGAGGAGGGCAGCGTGCGCGTCGACGGGATCGACGTGCGCGAGTGGAATCTGGACGCCCTGCGGCGCCAGATCTCGATCATCGAGCAGGACATCTTCTTGTTCTCGCGGAGTGTGGCCGACAACATTGCGTTTGGCAATCCCACGGCCACCCGAGCCCAGGTCGAGGAAGCCGCCCGCGCCGCTCAGGCCCACGATTTCATCCTGGCCTTCAAGGATGGCTATGACACCGTCGTCGGCGAACGCGGTGTCACGCTCTCCGGCGGACAGCGCCAGCGCATCGCCATCGCTCGCGCTTTTCTGACCGACCCGCACATCCTGATCCTCGACGACGCGACCAGCGCCATCGATTCGGCGACCGAGGATCAGATCCAGCGGGCCATCCTGCGCGCCGCGGCCGGGCGGACTACCTTTCTGATCACCCATCGCCTCTCGCAGATCCGTTGGGCCGATCTCATCCTTGTCATCCGCGGCGGCGCGCTCGAAGCGGCCGGCAACCACGACGATCTCATGCGACGCTCGCCCGCCTATCGGGCGATCTTCGCCCGCTGACCATGGGCATGTTCTCAGGGCTCGCCGGCGAAGCCTACGACCGGCAATATTCCGACCGCCAACTCGCGGCCCGCATCCTCAAGTACCTTCGGCCGCGGGTCCGCGACACGCGCCTGGTCCTGCTTGGAATCGGACTGCTCACCATCATCGGGCTGGCCGATCCGATCATCGTTTCGCGCACCCTTGATCTTCTGCGCGCGATCGCGGCGGGGACTGATACGACGGACAAGACCGTGCTCGTGACCGGCCTGATCTCCGCTCTGTTCGCATTTTCGCTCCTGGTCTGGTTGTTCAACATCCTGCGCCGCCGGGCGATGGCCCGTCTGGTCGCCGAGATGATCGCCGAGCTGCGCCGGGACGCGTTCAATGCGGTCATTCGCCACGATCTGTCATTTTTCGACAAGTATCAGTCGGGCAAGATCATTTCGCGCATATCGAACGACACCCAGGAGCTGGCCGCCGTCGCGGGGCTGATCACCGACCTGGCCACGCAATTCACGACCCTCGTTTTTCTGGTGGTGATTCTCCTCGGGATTTCGGTGCCGATGACCCTGTCGCTGGTATTGATGGCGCCCATCATCGCCGTGGCGGCCGCGCTCTTTCGCAGGCTGGCCCGCACCGTCACCCGCAACGGCTTCCGGGCCATCGCCGACGTCAACAGCGCGATCCAGGAGGCGGTGGCCGGGATGCGGGTGGCCAAGAACTTCCGCCAGGAGGCCGCTCTCTATGCCGGCTTCAACACGGTCAACCGGCGTTCCTACGTCGTCAACGTACGGCGGGGATTGGTGTTGTCAAACATCTTCCCCACCCTCAACATGTTGACGGGTCTGGGCACGGCGATCATGCTCTATCTCGGCGCGCTGAATATCTCCACCTTTGGTCTCACGCTGGGCGGGTTGTATCTCTTCCTCACCAGCCTCGACCGCTTTTGGTTTCCGATGACCAACCTGGCCGCCTTCTACAGCCAGATCCAGAGCGGCTTCTCGGCCTGCGAGCGCATCTTCGCGCTCATCGACGCCGAATCGAACGTCGCCCAGCTCCCCGAAACCACAAAACGTCGGATCGAGCGGGGCGCCATCACCTTCGATGATTTGAGCTTTCGCTATAACACGCAGCAGCAGGTTCTGGACCACTTCAGCCTGGATATCGCTCCTGGCGAGAGCGTGGCCTTTGTCGGCCATACCGGAGCGGGCAAGAGCAGCATCGCCAAGCTCATCGCCCGCTTCTACGAATACCAGAGCGGGCGTTTGCTCATCGACGGGCATGACATCCGCGGCTTCGATCTGGCCGACTATCGGCGCCAGATCGGGCTTGTCTCGCAGTCGCCCTTTCTGTTCGCCGGCACGATCGCGGACAATATCCGTTATGCGGCGCCCGGCCTCGACGATGCCGAGATCGCCCGGATCGCCAACCGGATTGGCTCAGGCGAGTGGATGGGCAGCCTGCCGCATGGGCTGCAAACCGAGGTCGGCGAGCGCGGCGGCTCGCTGTCGCTCGGCCAGCGCCAGCTCGTCGCCCTGGCCCGGGTGATGGCCCAGCGTCCGGCCATCTTTATCCTCGACGAGGCGACCGCCTCGGTCGACCCGTTCACCGAGTCGCAGATCCAGGAGGCCCTGGCGCTGCTGCTCAAACAGAGTACCTCGATCCTCATCGCCCACCGCCTGTCCACCGTGCGGGCCGTCGACCGCATCATCGTGCTCGACAAGGGCCGGATCATCCAACAGGGCAACCACGAATCGCTGATGGCCCAGGGCGGGCACTACGCCACGCTTTACGACACCTATTTCAGGCATCAATCGGCCGATTACCATGTCACGCTCGATCCGGCCTCTCAGGTGAAGCCGTGAATTCGCTCGGTGTTGCGATGATCGGTTATGGCGGGATCGCCCGCGCGCACGCCCAGGGCTGGCGCGACTTAACCCTGCACTACGCCTTGCCCGCCGACCGCGTGCGGCTGGTCGGGGTGGCGACCCGCCGCCTGGCCTCCGCCCAGACGGCGGCCGCTGAGCTGGGCTGCCCGATCGCGACGATCGACGCCGCGGCGCTGATCCAGCGCGACGACGTCAATGTCGTCGACATCTGCACCCCGCCGGCGTCCCATCTTGAGTACGTCCGTCTGGCGGTCGCGGCCGGTAAACACATCTACCTGGAAAAACCGGTCGCAACCAGCCTGGCCGAGGCCCGTGAAATCGGGACGCTCGTGCGCGCCTCGGGGGTCACCTGTCTGGTCAACTTCACCAACCGCTGGCTGCCGGCTGCCCAACGCATGCGCGCCCTCATTGGCGAGGGGTTTGTCGGGACCATCACCTCGGTCCGCGCGCGCTATTGCCGCGGAAGCCACGCCTCGCCTGCCCGCCCGCGCACCTGGCGGCATATCCTGGCGGAGTCAGGCGGCGGCGCATTCGCCGATCTGGGCGCGCACATCATCGACCTGGTCATGTGGATGGCCGGCCCGATCGTGGAGGTCATGGCCGAATCGCGGATCGTCATCCCGCGCCGTCCGCTTACCGCCGGAGGATCCGCCCTTGGGCCAGTCGACACCGACGATGAGACACGGGCCTTGATTCGCCTCGGGTCAGGAGCGACGGGCACGCTGGAAACAAGCCGAGTCACGATTGGCGCCGCCAACGATCTCGTGTTCGAGATCCAGGGTGATC
>JAGOCU010000230.1 GCA_017998555.1 Thermoflexales bacterium | reverse complement strand
CGGATGGCCTCGTGCAGCATCGTCGCCTTCTCGTTCGCCCGGCTGCGCTTTCCCGGGCGCAACATCCTGTTCGCGGTGCTGTTGTCCACGCTGATGATCCCCTCGCAGATGATCCTGATCCCCCAGTTTGCGTTGTTCAAGACCCTGGGACTGGTCGACGTCTTCAACGGCTATCTGCCGCTGGTGCTGCCTTCGTTCTTTGGCAACGCCTTCTTCGTTTTTCTGATGCGGCAGTACATCATGACCATCCCGCGCGAGTTGGATGAAGCCGCCCGGATTGATGGCGCGTCGACGCTGCAGGTGTTCTGGCGAATCATCATGCCGTTGTGCAAACCGCCCCTGGTTGTGATTACGGTGCTGACGTTTCTGTGGACATGGAACGAGTTCATGCACCCGCTGATCTACATCACCCAGTTCGACAGCTATACGATCCAGCTCGGGCTGAACATGTTGAAGGGCCGCTTCAACATCCAGTGGAATCTGATCATGGCCGGCTCGCTGATGGCGGTGATTCCGTGCGTGGTGCTCTACTTCTTCACCCAGCGCTACATCGTGGGTGGCATCGCCAGCGTTGGGATCAAGGGCTGAGGACGGCCAACATGGCGCGCGGAGGACGCCTCACCCGCGTACTGCCGGTCGGGTTGGCCGCCGCCCTTTGCCTGCTCGGCGGGCGGGTTGTGGGACCGGCGCCTGTGCCCGCAGCACGCCGCGCGCTCGCGGCGGCAACCTTGAATGGGATCGTGTATGTCGCGGGGGGCTGGAATGGCGAGTCCACCCAGCTTGCGCGGGTGGACGCCTACGATCCGATCGGGCAGGCCTGGCGTCCCGCGCCGGCCCTGGCGATCGCGCGCAGCCAGCACGGCCTTGTCGCAGCGCGCGGACGCCTATGGGCGGTGGCAGGCTGGAGCGCCGAGCGCGGCCTGGTGGCCGAGATCGAGAGCTGGGCGCCGGGCGAGGCGGCCTGGCGCACCGTCACCCGCCTGCCCACCCCGCGGCGCGAACCGGGCGTGGCGGTGTTGGGAGGCCGCATCGTCGTCGCAGGCGGCTTCAATGGGGCCAGCGATGCCGACCTGGACGGCTACAGCGGCGTGGTCGAGGCGTATGACCTGATGACCGGGGTCTGGATGAACCTGGCATCCATGCCAACGCCCAGGCGCGGATTGGCGCTGGTCAATGTTGAGGATGCGTTGTATGCCGTGGGCGGCTACAACGCCTGGGATGGGTTTCTCGGCGTGGTCGAGCGCTACGACCCGGGCCGGGATGCCTGGGAGCGCCTGGACTGGACGATCGCGCCACGGACGTGGGCGGCCGGACTGGCGGACGGCGAGGCAATCGTGCTGATTGGCGGGTTTGACGGGAGCGGCCCGCTGGCGCGGATCGAACACATCTCGGCTCGGACCGGGGTAAGCGGCGATCTGGCCCCGCTCCGAACAGCCCGGAGTTGGCTGGCTGCCGCGCCGCTTGTGGACGGACGAGCCCTGGCCGTGGGCGGCGAGACAAGGTCCGGTTTCAGCGACGCGGTCGAAACGATCGCCGTCGGCGAACCAACGAGGCCCGGATACTGGCCCGGCGCGCGATGACAATGGGCAATCAACCTTTGGGCCGCGAGCGAACTGCGGCTCGTTTGAAAAGCGAGGACAGACACGTGACACTTCCACACGACTACGCCGAGCGGGTCTACGCCGGCTGGCTGGGCAAATGCATCGGCGTGCGCTTTGGCGCGCCGACCGAGAGCCTGACCTACAAGGACATCCAAACCCTGTTTGGCGAGCTCAACAGCTACCTTCAGACCGATCCGCGCATTTTCCACCCCGACGACGATTTGACCGGTCCGATGCTTTTCCTGCGGGCGCTCGACGACTATGGAGATGATCCGCCGGCCGAGCGCTTTGGCGACGTGTGGCTGAACAACATCGCAGATGGGCGTGGCACGTTGTGGTGGGGCGGCTACGGGATCTCCACCGAGCACACCGCCTACATGAACCTGGCGGCCGGGATTCCCGCCCCCGCCTCCGGCAGCATCGCCGTGAACGGGCCGACCATCGCCGAGCAGATCGGCGGGCAGATCTTCAGCGACGGCTGGGGGCTGATCTGCCCCAACAATCCGACCCGGGCCGCCGAGCTGGCCCGGCGGGCAGCCTCGGTGTCGCATGATGGGAACGCGGTCTACGGCGGGATGTATGTGGCGGCCACGGTCGCAGCCGCATTCAGCGCCAAGTCCGCTCGCGAGACAATGACGGCCGCGCTGGCGGTCATCCCCGCAGACTGTGCCTATGCGAAGGTTGTGGGTGAGGTAACGGCCTTCCACGACGCCCATCCAGGCGATTGGCGGGCCTGCTATGCCTGGATCCACGCCAACCACGGCTACGACAAATACCCCGGCCGGGTCCATATCATTCCAAACGCCGCCATCATGGCCATGGCCATGCTCTACGGTCACGACGACTTCATCGAGACGCTCAAAATCGCCAACATGGGCGGCTGGGACACCGACTGCAATGCCGGCAATGTCGGGAGCGTGCTGGGCGTGTTGCGGGGGGTGGCCGGCATTCCGGAACACTGGCGCCGCCCGCTGAATGATTTCTTCACCCTGGCCTCCCTGACCGGCAGCCGCAACATCATGGACATCGCCCACGCGGCCGACCTGTTCATCGCTCACGGACATCGCCAGGCCGGGCTGCCTCCGCCGAGCAGGGCGCGCTATCACTTCGACTATCCGGGCAGCACCCAGGGGTTCTCGGCCGTGAATGGAATGGCCGAGATTGTTACGGTCGCCCAGACCCACGAGCTGGGGACGGGCGCGCTGCAGATCTCCGGGGTCGACCTGTATCGGCGGCGCAGCATGGGAGCCGCCGTCCGCACCTATCTCCGGCCGGCCGAACTGGACGGCAACAACTACCGCGGCACCTTCTCGCCCAGCCTCTACCCGGGCCAGACGGTCAGCGTGCGGATCATGGCCCACCCCCGGGCGAACCCGGAGCTGATCGCCAATCTCTTTGTCCGCGACGCGAATACCGGTCAGCGGATCGAGCAACAGGCCGGGCTGACCCTGACCCCGGGCCAATGGCAACGCCTCGAGTGGCGCATCCCGCCGAGCGACGGCGTGCTCATCGACCAGGTCGGGGTGCTGGTCACGGCGATGCACGCCCCGCATCTCAACGAGAGCGTCTATATCGACGATCTGGACTGGACCGGCACGCCGGAGTATGGGATCGACTTCAGGCGCGAGCGGATCGAGACCGATGGATCCAGTCAGTTCACGTTCTTGCGCGGGTACTGGACCCTGCAGGGCGACGCCTATGTCGGCAGCGGGATTGGGCAGAACGAGACCTATACCGGCGACGTGGGCTGGGCCGACTACCAGGTCTCGGTCGAGGTTCGCCCGATCAACGGCGACGCGCACATGCTCCTGGGACGAGCCCAGGGCGCGCTGCGCTCGTATGCGTTGGCCCTGCTGCCCGGCCGCCTGGCCCTGCTGCGGAATGACCACGGCTACGCCGAGGTGGCCTCGACGCCGTTCGCCTGGCGGCACGGCGAAACGATTCATCTCCACCTGCGCGCGCGCGGCGCCGCGTTGGAGGGCAGCGCGACGCGCCCGGGCGAGGGCGCGCCGGTGTCGGTTTCCTGGTCGGATCCGCAGCCGTATCTGGCCGGGATGATCGGGCTGGCCAATCAGCGCGCCTGCCGAACTGAATTCCGCAACGTGAGGGTGACGGCATGAATCTGAGCGATCGATTCAGCGGGGCTTTGCTGGGTGGGGCTATCGGCGACGCGCTGGGTGTGCCGGCCGAGAAGCGCACCCCCGCCGAGATCCGGGCGCGCTATGGCGAGATCCGCGGCTTTGTCGCGCCGTGGGACGCGCCCGGGGTCAATCCGCGCTACCGCGGGGATGGAAACATCACCGACGATTCGCTGATGATGGCGGCCCTGTGCCGGGTGTATCTCGAGAAGCGCGACCATCTCGATGCGCGCGACGCGGCGACGTATCTCGTGCCGCATCTGCTCGCCCCGGACACGTTTGTCCCCGAATACGGCCGGCCGATGGCGCTGATCGAGCGCCTGTTTTACCCGGAGAAATACCTGTATCTCCGGCTGAAACTGGCCAACGTCGATCCGCGCGAGGGCGGGCTGGGTAACATGGTCAACTGCGGGGCGGCGATGTATGTCGCGCCGATCGGGCTGATGAACGCCGGAAATCCGCGGGCGGCCTATGCCGAGGCCATCGACTTCGCGGCCGCCCACCAGTGGAGCTATGGGCGCGAGGCGGCCGGAGTGATGGCCGCCTGCGTGGCCGCCGCGGCCGATCCCGGCGCGCCCCTCGCGCATGTGCTTGATGTTGCGACGTTGCTCGCCCGGGATGGGACAGCCACGGCGATCCGGGTCGCCCTCGACGCGGTTCGCGGCTTGACCGATTGGCGGGCGGCGGTCGAACCGCTGCAAGCCGCGCTGTTGCCTTTTATGCCCGGCGGATGGACGGCCGATCGGCGGCC
>JAGOCU010000229.1:3247-4506 GCA_017998555.1 Thermoflexales bacterium | reverse complement strand
AGTCCATCTCCAAAGGGCGCGACCACAATCCCAAGATTGAGGAAGTAGTTCACCCCGCCTGTGATCGCCGCCTCGGCCGCCAGCAGCGCGCTTGCGATCAGGATGCCCTTGACGACCGTCGGAAGCCCCAGGATGTCATCCAGCGCCTGGGTCTTCTCCGGCGAATCGGGGCCTAGCGCCTGAACCAGGAAGAAGCGCATCACCGGCCGGCCGATGAGAAGCGAGCCGCCAAAGATCAGCAGGTTCAACACGAAACCCGCGCTGTCCTTCAGCGCGAAAAGCGCCCCATCCACAAACCAGAACGCCAGCGCGCCGCGCAGCAACGCCCCGGCCGCCCCGAAACTCGTAATGACATTGAAGCGCCGGGTGATGAAAAAAGTGTCAATCAGCACATAGCCAACCGGGATCAGGGCCGCGACCAGGTAGGTCGGCACGCTCCCCCAGACCTCGGTCATGTTCTCGAGCAGCCAGATCGGGATGACCGCCCCGATCACAATATCCAGGGCCAGCTTGAGCCAGCGCATATCGGTTTAGGCCTGGGGGCGCTCGGCCGAGTTGACCGCCCAGCCGGAGATGAAGCCGAGATAGGCCGGGACCAGCGGCAGCACACACGGCGAGGCAAACGACAGGAAGCCTGCTACCAGGGCGACCAGGACGCTGGGCGCGCCGACCCCGGTAAAGCCAATCGACTTCGCGAAGTCGCTTTCGAGAGCCGATTCAGCCCCGGCGAACGCGCGGCTGAGCTCGGTCATCAAGCCAGCGATCAACAGCACCCCGACCACGATCAGCAGGATCCCGCTGATCAGCTCGACCGCGCGCATGTTCCGGCGCAGAAAGCGGAGCAGGGGGGTCATGCGATCGGCCAGCAATGCCACCAGCACGAAGGGCAGACCCAATCCGATCGTATAGGCCGCGAGCAAGAATACCCGCAATGCGCCGGCGCTGTCCACCGACAACGTCAGGATCGCGCCCAGGAACGGGCCGATGCAGGGCGTCCACCCCGCCGCGAACGACAACCCGGTCAGGAACGACTGGACCGCGCCCACCCGTTTGCCCGTCGCGGTCAGCCCGCGCCGGGTGTCCGAATACAGGATCGGGATGTTGATGATGCGCAACGTGAACAATCCAAACAGGATCATCAATACGCCGCCGGCGATTCGGATAATGTCCTTTAGCCCATACACCGCGTCAGCCAGCACGCCCACTGCGCCAAACACGCCGACGATGAAGACGGCGAAGCCGAGCACGAAATACAGGCT
>JAGOCU010000229.1:0-3147 GCA_017998555.1 Thermoflexales bacterium | reverse complement strand
TCTCATCGCGCCTGGCTGCCCGCGCCCGGATCAGCAGCGAGACTGCATAGAACAGCATCCCGCCCAGAAAGACAGCATAGGCGCCCAGCATGTACGGGGCATTCTTGTCGCCAAACATATCCACGCTATTGCAGTGAGGCCTTCCGTCCCTCGATCGCGTCCATTCGCGCCTGAAGGGCCGTTCGCGAGCGGACGAGGAACAGATACACCACACTGAACGCGATGAGCGAGACAAGCAGGGCGGGGACCATCATCGGCGCGATGCCAACCTTGCCCGCCGCCTCGACGTTCACCGCCGGGCCAAATACGACCGGATGCACCCCGTCGGCGATAACCCGGCTGATGAGAAAGTTGAACGGCACGAGAATGACCGCCAGCAGGCTGAATACCGCCGACTGGCGGGCGCGCCGCTCGGGATCGTCTATCGCCGAGCGCAGAACAAGATAGGCGATATACAGTAGAAACTGAAGCGCGCTCACCACGAGCTTG
Source organism: Thermoflexales bacterium (assembly GCA_017998555.1). GTDB lineage: Bacteria > Chloroflexota > Anaerolineae > J036 > Brachytrichaceae > Brachythrix. The sequence goes on along the minus strand of JAGOCU010000229.1, from coordinate 2,658 downwards.
GGTTCCTGCCAGGTCCACCACACGTTCCAGGTCGGCCGGCCCCACAGCATTCCGCTCAGCAACATGAGGGCCAGAAACAGCACGGTAATCTCGGCGTTGGCCAGGGCAAAGCGATCCCAGCCCAGGTTGCGCGTGCGCAGATAGCGCCAGCCGGCAAAGGCGCACAGCGCCATCGCCCCAAATCCGAGCCAGGCCGAGGAGACGTGAAAGTAGAAGATCCGTTGGGCCTCGCCGCCGGCCGAGTCCTGCGCGCGGGGGGCCACCCCAAACACCAATACCAGGGCCAACGCAATCAGGCCGATCGCGACAATGCCAATGCGCCGGGTCGTCGTCGGCGCAGTTCCGGTCAGCGCGTTCTCGGGGAGGGTCGATTGTTCCTGCATAAACCTTTGTCGCGGCCGTTTTAGGGCCTGCGCATTATACTGACCGCGTGCTCCCAAATACGAATCCTGAGCGCCCGGCAATGGCGGTAAATCCGTCGCTTGGCGCGTCCTTCCACCTGTTTTTCAAGCATCCGAAAGCGTTTCTGGCGACAGCAGCGCCGCTTGTTCTCCCGATGGCGGCCTTCAGTTTCCTCAGCGCGCTGGTCCAGTGGCCAAGCCTGGTCGCGCAACTCGGCAACCTGAGCCGGCCGCAGGCCAACAACACGCCATTCCTCTTGACCGCCTTGCTTTGCTGTGGGTCGATCATCATCGGTGTGCTGGGCGTGCTTTGGCCGTGGATGGACGGCGCGTTGACCTACGTCGCAATTGAGCGCATGCTGGGGCGCGAGACCGGCGCGCGCGCGGCCTGGCGGGCCACCCGCCCGCAATGGGGATCGCTGTGGGCCGTTCACGTCCTGCGTGTTGTGGCAATGGGCTCGGCCTGGACATTCGCGGCGATTCCTATTCTGATCGTCGTCGCCGCTGCTGGCGCAACGAGCAGAGCCCCGAATGCCGCCATCGCGACTGCGCTGCTGGGGATTTTTTGTCTTCCGGTGGCGCTGGTCGGGAAGGGCCTGGCGCTCGCCCTCGGCACGGTTTGGAGTGTCGCCTTTCCGGCCGCCGTCGCCGAAGGTCAGGATGGGTTTGCGGCGTTGGGCCGGAGCGTCGAGCTTACCCGCGGCGCGCGCATGCGCATGTTCTGGCGCTCGCTGGCGCTTGTGATGGCCTGGGTATTGCTCAGCCTGCCGGGCGCGATCCTGCAAGTTGTGGCCGTCCTGGGCGCGATTGGCGCGCGAGGCGCGGCTGGGCCGGTCGCCGGGATGTTTGCGGTGTATGCCCTCGGATTGCTCCTGCAGACCGTTTTGTTCGTGCTGGGCCGGCCCCTGAATGCCATCTACTATGCGGCGTCTTATCTCGATCTGCGCGAGCGCCAGCCCGCCCCCGTCATGAGCGCGGTGCCGCAGCTCGCCCCGCTGGTTCCGCTCCTGATTGCCGCGCCAGAGACGCCCGTCGCGGGATCAATCCGGGTTACGGCGCCGCAAGCGGCGGTCGTCAGCCCGCCCGCGCCGCCGGCTCCAGTGCCCGTGCGCCCGCCACCCCCGCCCGCCACCTTCGCCATGCCGGCCAGCGCGGGCACGCCTCGGCTCCCGCCGTTGGGTGTTGATGCGACCCCTGCTCAACGCGTGGGTCATTACTTCAACCGCCTTCTCATCGAGGGCGATCGCCCGGACGTCTTGAACGACCTCGGTCTGGCGTATCTGGATGTGGGCGATACCGGCGCCTCGATAGACGCTCTGCAGCGGGCCCAATCGCTCTCCCCGGCCGACGCCGACATCGCCTACAACCTCATGCGCGCCTTTGTTGCCCGCGGCGATACGTCCGGCGCGCGCAAGGCCATGGCCGAGTATTTGCGCCTCGAGACCAACGCCGCCGATCGCGAGATGACACTCGCCGACCCGCGCTTCAAGGGATTGTTGTAATCGTGATGCGTCCGTCTAGGTCACTGAGAGCAAGACTGGTGTGGATGATACGGAAAGACGCTCGCCGACCAAACTGCGCGCATCCGTGTCAGCCGTGAGCGTGATTCAGACAGTCTCCCTCCGGCCCGCTTCAGCCGCGGATGACATCACCATCCGCCGGCTCATTCGGGGAGCCCATCTCGATCCGACGAACGTGCGCTGGCAGAACTTCACCTGTGCTTGTGACGCGGCCGGACGCATTGTCGGCATTGCCCAGGTCAAACCGTATCGCGATTGTCGGGAATTCGGAAGCCTGGTCGTTGTGCCGTCCTGGCAGGGCCGGGGCGTGGCGGCGGCGCTGATTCAACATCTTGTTGACGCTGAGACGGGCACCGTCTGGCTGGTGTGTCGCGATCGCCTGCAGCCTCTCTACGCCAAATTCGGCTTTGTTGTTGCCGAGTATCGCGCGAGACCCCGTACGCTCAAAATCAAGACCGGTTTTGCCGCGCTCGCGCGCCTGTTCGGCATTCGGGTCATCGCCATGCGGCGCGATCGCAATAACTTCCGAGAATGACTGAGGTGCCTTACGCTGCTCGCGCAAACAGCGAATGGGCGAGGGCGCTCAGCATCCCGACCGCCTCCGGCGCGCCGCCACAACCCGCCAGGGATTCCAGTCCGCGGTCATACCGTGCCGTCGCCGCCGCCTCGGTCGCCTCGCGCGCTCCGGTTGCCTCGATCATCTCGCGCAGCGCGGCAAGATCGCGGCTTTCGACGTC
>JAGOCU010000228.1 GCA_017998555.1 Thermoflexales bacterium | reverse complement strand
AGGCCCATGCCCAGGCCATTCACCCGGGCTACGGGTTTCTGGCGGAGAGTGCGGCGTTCGCCGAGGCGGTGTCCCGTGCCGGCTTCGTCTTCATCGGCCCGGGCGCCCATGCGATCCGGAAGATGGGCTTCAAGACCGCCGCACGGGATCTCATGCGGGCCGCGGGCGTGCCCGTCGTGCCCGGATTTCAGCCTTCGCCGGGCGCGTCCAACGCCGTGCTCCGATCTGCGGCCGGGGAGCTTGGCTATCCAGTGCTGATCAAGGCGGCGGCCGGCGGCGGCGGCAAGGGCATGCGCGTCGCCCAACACGCCGACGATTTCGACGCGCTCCTGGACGCCGCGCGACGCGAAGCGATGTCGGCCTTTGGCGACGATGCCGTCTACCTGGAGCGCTTTATCGAGCGCCCGCGCCACATCGAGTTCCAGATCTTCGGGGATGCCCTCGGCCAGATCATCCACCTCAACGAGCGCGAATGTTCGATCCAGCGCAGGCATCAGAAGGTCGTCGAGGAGACGCCCTCTCCTTTTCTGACGCCTGCTGTTCGCGCTCAGATGGCATCCGCGGCCGTGGCTGCCGCGCGCGCGGTCGGCTACGTGAATGCGGGCACCGTCGAGTTTGTTGTCGATCCGGGCGGCGCCTTCTACTTCCTCGAGATGAACACTCGCCTGCAGGTCGAGCACCCCGTCACGGAGATGACGACCGGGGTCGATCTGGTTGGGCTGCAACTGGCCATTGCGGCGGGCGAGCCGCTGCCCGAGGCGCTCCTCGAGGGCGTGCCCAGTCACGGCCATGCGATCGAGTGCCGGGTGTGCGCCGAGGATCCGGCCAACGACTTTCTGCCCGCGACCGGCACGATCACCGCCTATCTCGAACCGAGCGGAGACGGGATCCGGGTGGACTCGGGCGTGGCGCGCGGTGACGAGATCGGTCCGCGCTATGAGGGGCTGCTGGCCAAGCTCATCGTCCATGCCCCAACCCGGACGGCGGCGATTGAGAAGATGGCCTCGGCGCTTGACGACTTCGTGATCGAGGGCCTCGTCACCAACCTGGCGTTTCTGCGCGAGGTCATCACCCACCCCGCATTCGCCGCGGGCGAGACCACGACCGACTTCATCGACCGGCACTTCGGGTCCGAGCTGGCGGCGGCGGAGCCAACAACGCTCGCAATCGACCCAATGCCAGCCAAGCGAAACCCCTGGCAGATCGCGGACGGCTATCGCGTCGGCGCAACCGCCCGGTCACTCGCCCCGGCGGCACGAGCCCCCGTTGCGCGCCGCCCCGCGCCGGCGCTTGCCCATCCGGCCGGGCACAGCGCGCGAATCGAGTCGCCGATGCCCGGCCTGGTCGTGGATGTGCCGGCTGCGGCCGGCGCGCGTGTGCGGCGGGGCGCCACCCTGGTCGTCCTCGAGGCCATGAAAATGGAATACCGGCTGGTGGCGCCCGCAGAAGGCGTCATCACCCGCATTGGCTGCGCGAAAGGCGATACCGTTCAGCGCGGCCAGATACTGATCGAGCTTGGCCCTTAGGAATTCTGGCCCAACCTGTTTCGGGTGCGCTAACCCTGGCTTCGCCGGGAACCTCGCATTCGTAGTCAGGCGCCGCCAGAAGTCCTATGGGCGATCAAGGAGTTCAAACCTCGTGCGCAATCTGACCGTCGCCTGTGTTGCCCTGGCCCTGTGCGCGTGCGCCGCGGCGCCCACCGTTCCTCCAACCCCCTTGCCCCCTCCCACCTCGACCGTCCCCCCGCCCACCCCAACGTCCGCCCGCCCGGCAGCCCGGGATGTCTTCGAGACCAACAAGCGGCTCGGGCGCGGGATGAACATCGGTAACGCCCTGGAGGGCCCGCGCGAGGGCGCGTGGGGGGTGATGATCCAGGACTACTACTTCCCCCTGATCCGCAAGGCCGGCTTTGACTCGGTCCGCCTGCCGATCAAATGGTCGGCCCATGCCGAGTTGAGCGCGCCCTACGCCATCGACCCGGAATTCATGGCCCGCATCGACGCGGTCGTCGACCAGGCGCTCAGGGCCGGACTGGCGGTGGTCATCAACATCCACCATTTCGAGGAGATGGACAAGGCGCCCCTGGACAATCGGGCCCGCCTGGTCGGTCTGTGGCGCCAGATCGCCACCCACTTCAAAGGCCGCTCCGAAGACGTGGTTTTCGAAATCCTCAACGAGCCCAATACCGCCCAGACCGCGCCGCTGTGGAACGAAACCTTGCGTCTGGCCCTGACGGAGATTCGGGCGAGCAATCCGACCCGGGCCGTCATCGTGGGCGGGGTGAATTGGAACAACATCACGACCCTGGCCACACTTGACCTGCCTGCCGAGGACCGCTATCTCATCGGCACCTATCACTACTACAACCCCTTCCACTTCACCCACCAGGGCGCCGAGTGGGTCGAGGGCGCGTCGGATTGGACCGACACCGCATGGGAGGGCAACGCCGCAGATCTCGCGGCCGTGCGGGCTGACTTTGACCTGGCGACGGCCTGGGGCACCCAGAACAAGCGCCCGGTCTACATGGGCGAATTCGGCGCGTACAGCAGGGCCGAGATGGACGCCCGGGCGCGCTGGACGGCGGCCGTTGCGCGCGAGGCCGAGCAGCGCGGCTTCAGCTGGGCCTATTGGGAGTTTGCCTCGGGCTTTGGAGCCTGGTCGCCGGGCTATGGGGAGTGGCGCGAGCCGCTGCTGAAGGCCCTCATCCCGTCGAAATAAGGGCTAGGGGATGGGGGCCAGGGGATGGGGTCATGCGTTTGGCCCTAGCCCCTATCCCCTATCCCCCAGCCCCGTCAGGCACAGGCCTTGCCGATCACATCCGCCAGGGTGCGAACCGCGATGTCGGCCTGTTCGCGGGTGAGGATCAGCGGCGGAGCCAGGCGCAGCGCGTTGGGCCCGGCCGAGAGGGTGAGCACGCCCTGTTCGAAGCACGCCTTCATCACCTGGTCCCGGAGGGCCTCGTCCTCGCGCTTCGTCTTCGGGTCGGCGATGAACTCGAGGCCGATCATCATCCCCCGGCCGCGCACATCGCCCAACCGTGGGAACTCAGCGGCGACATCCTTCATTCGCTCGATCAGATAGCCGCCGGTCGCGCCCGCGTTCGACATCAGCCCGGCCTCGACCAGATCGAGCGTGACCATGGCCGCGGCGGCCGAAACTGGGTTGCCGCCAAACGTTGTGCCGTGGGCGCCGACCGGCCAGGTGTTGAGCTTCTCCTTGAAGAGCGTGGCGCTGATGGGATACCCCGAGGCCAGACCCTTGGCCAGGATGACGATATCGGGCGTCTGCATATCCTCATGCTCGAAGGCAAAGAACTTGCCGGTCCGCCCGACGCCGGTCTGGACCTCGTCGGCGATGACGAGAATGCCATATTCGGCCATCAGCGACTGCAGACCCTTGAGAAAGCCGCGGGGCGGGACGATGTATCCGCCCTCGCCCTGCACCGGCTCGAAGACGATGGCGGCCACATCCTCGGGCGGCAGGCTGGTCCGGAAGAGGTGTCGGATGTGCTCGAGCACGGCATCGCCGACCGTCTCGGCGCTCGCGCCAAAGACCGGGCGGTACATGTTGGGATAGGGCACATGCGTCACCGGGTAGGCCATCGGCCCAAAGCCCTTGCGGTATTTGGTCGAAGAAGCGGTCAGGGACAATGCCCCAACGCTGCGGCCATGGAACGAGCCGGTGAAAGCCATGAAATACGGGCGGTGGGTGTGATAACGGGCGAGCTTCAGGGCTGCCTCGACCCCCTCGGTGCCCGAGTTGCCAAAGAAACAGCGATACCCGCCGCCGAGTTTGTTGATCAGGCGCTCGGCCAGGGTCGGGAGCGGCTCATGCGGGAAGAGCGTCGAGCAGGTGTGCATGAGCTTTTTGCTCTGCTCGGTGACAGCCGCGACGATGGCCGGGTGGGCGTGCCCGGTGGTGTTGACGGCGATGCCGGCCATCATGTCCAGATAGGTGTTGCCATCGACATCGCGTAACCAGACCCCTTCGCCCGATTCAGGCACAAGCGGAATCGGGTGGGAATTGGAGGTTGAGCTGAGCTTTCGGTCGCGCTCAATCAATGCGCGCGCCTTCGGACCGGGGGGAGGGGTGAGGATTTCAGGTCGCATCATGGCGAGTTGTCGCGCCGACCTGTCGGGTCGCGCCCGCGAAGTCGAAGGCGCGAAGACAAGCCCGCGGATGGCAGAGGAATCGTTTCACGCGGCGGAAACCGCGTGCCTGTATTGTAGTCCGCTGCGCCCTGTCGCGACTCGATAACACCCTCCAGAAGCGACATCGCCCGGCTGAGCCGGGCGATGTCGCTTCTGGAACATTCTGGATACGCCCACGTTAGCGCAGGCCCAGCGCATCCCGGATCTCGCGCTCGATGATGCGGGCCGACCCTTGCTCGGGCCGGGTCGGCGAGACCATCCGATTCTTGGTCACCGCCAGGGCGAAGCCATGGTCGGGGTCGGCGAAGCCGCTGTTGCCGCCCGCGCCCGGGTGGCCAAAGGCGGTCGGGCTGGCGCTCAT
>JAGOCU010000014.1 GCA_017998555.1 Thermoflexales bacterium | reverse complement strand
AAATGGCCATCGACCAAATCATCCTTCGCATCGTGGCTGCCATGGTGGCGGGCGCGGTTGTGGGCATTGAACGAGAAAGCCACGGCCGCGCCGCAGGTCTGCGCACAACGATCCTGGTATCGGTGGCTGCCTGCATCGCGATGTTGATCTCCGAGTCATTGTTTGGTTACGTGGTGGGGCTTGCCCCGTCCTCTTATCCGGATCCAGCCCGCCTCGCTCAGGGCGTGTTGAGTGGGATGGGCTTTCTCGGGGCCGGCGCGATCATTCGTCAGGGAAACCGCGTCCAGGGTGTCACCACGGCGGCTTCGCTCTGGTACGTCTCCATCCTCGGGCTGGCCTTTGGCGCCGGAGAATGGTTGATTGGCGCGTTCGGGATCATTGTCGTCTTGATCATCCTGGGGATCATGCCGCGGATCGAAGGCCGCGTGAAAAATGACTGGTACGCCGTCGTCACTGTCCGGGCGAAGCTGGACGGCATGAACGATCTTGCGTTGCGCCAGGCGATTGAGTCCGAGGGCGTGCGGGTCAAGAAAGCCGATCTTGACTATGACCTCACCAATTCCATCAAGACGATTCGATTTGAGGTCAAGTTCAAACGCGAGAAGGTGTTCGGCATGTCCGGGCGCGTGGTTCAGCGTTTGCTGATCTGCGAGGGCGTTCGGCACGTTTCGTGGACATAGCAATCAAAGCATGAATTGGATTCGCAAATTCGGCCCCGGCATCGCTTTTTCCGCCGGGATTGGCGCCGTGGCCTACGTCCTGCAATTGCTCGAGGTCGCGCTTTTTGGCAATGCCATCATCGAGGGCCTTGTGATTGCCATCCTGCTGGGCATGGCTGTACGCACGTTGGGCTGGTTGCCTGCCTGGGCGGCGCCCGGAGCGGCGTTCTCCGCCAAGCAGGTGCTTGAGTTCGCGGTATTGCTGCTGGGCGCATCGGTCAACTTCGCCGACCTCATGAAGGCGGGCCCCGTGTTGCTGGTGATGATCGTCGGGATCGTCCTGGTGGTGGTTGTGGCCAGCAGCCAGATTGGCCGGGCCTTTGGGCTCAGCCGCAATCTGGCCATCCTGGTGGCGGTGGGAAACTCGATCTGCGGCAACTCCGCAATCGCCTCGGTGGCGCCAGTGATTGGAGCCACCAAGGATGAGATCGCTTCTTCGATCTCGCTCACGGCTGTGCTGGGAGTGATCGTTGTGCTCACCTTGCCGGTCTTTCACACGCTCCTGTCGTACGGCGACTACCAATACGGCGTGCTGGCTGGGATGAGCGTTTACGCGGTGCCGCAGGTGGTCGCTGCCGGATACTCGGTCAGCAAGCTGGCCGGCGATACTGCGACGCTGGTCAAGCTGGTTCGGGTGCTTATGATTGGGCCGGTGGTGTTCGCCTTTTCGCTCATGGCGGCGCGCGCGGGGAAGGCGGCCGCGCTGAAATTCAAGATCACCAACTACGTGCCCTGGTTCATCATCGGCTTTGCCGTTTTGACCGTCCTGCGGTCCACGGGGATTCTGCCCCAGGCGGTCGCGGATCCTGTGCGCGAAGTCAGCCGCCTGCTCACGATTCTGGCCATGGCCGCGCTGGGGTTGGGCGTCGATGTCGGGCAGGTCCGCAAGGTCGGCCGGCCAGTTGCCCTGGCTGTGGTAGCTTCGCTGGCGGTCATGATCACCCTCAGCGCGATTCTGATCAAGGCCCTGGGGATCGGGGTCTAGTCGCTTACGTGCCCAACCGCAAAAACACGACGCCCCCCGGCGAGGCCGGGGGGCGTCGTGTTTTTGCAGGCCAGGGCTTAGCGGGCCATCCCCCGCAGTACGGTCTGCAGGATCCCCCCGTTGCGGTAGTAGTTGACCTCGACCGGCGTGTCGAGCCGGGCGATCGCCTCGAACGCGAACGCGCTGCCATCCGGCCGGGTCGCATGAACCGTCAGGTTCTGGCGCGGCTTAACCTCGCCGCTGACCGCGATGTCGAAGCGCTCCTTGCCCGTGATTCCGAGCGTCTCAGCATTCTGGCCGGGTTGGAATTGCAGCGGCATGACGCCCATCCCAACCAGGTTGTTCCGGTGGATGCGCTCGTAGCTCTCGGCGATGACCGCTCGAACGCCGAGCAGGGATGAACCCTTGGCCGCCCAGTCGCGGCTCGAGCCGGTGCCGTATTCTTTGCCGGCGATGACGACCAAAGGCGTCCCCGCCGCTTTGTAGCGCATGGCCGCGTCGAAGATCGACATGACCTCGCCGGTCGGATGATGCACCGTGACGCCCCCCTCGATCCCTGGCACGAGCAGGTTCTTCAACCGGATGTTGGCAAACGTGCCGCGGGTCATGATCTTGTCATTCCCGCGCCGCGTGCCGTATTGGTTGAAGTCTTCCTTGTCCACCCCGCGCTCGACCAGCCACTGGCCGGCCGGGCTCTTCAACGCGATGTCACCCGCGGGAGAGATGTGATCGGTGGTGATCGAATCGCCGAAGAGGCCGAGCGCCAGGGCTCCCACGATCGGCTTGATCTCCGGGATATCCAGCCCAAACCCCTCGAAGTAGGGCGGCTCCTGGATGTAGGTGCTGCTGTCGTCCCACGCATACAGGTCTCCCTCCGCCCCGGTGATCTTCTGCCAGGCTTCCGTGCCTTCGCGGGCCATCGCATATTGCGAGGTGAACATCTCCGGGCGGATGTGGGCATCGGTCGCCTCCCGGATCTCGGCCTGGCTCGGCCAGATGTCCTTGAGATAGACCGGCGCGCCGTCTTTGCCGGCCCCGATCGGCTCGGTGGTCAGGTCGATGTCCGTTCGGCCGGCCAGCGCGTAGGCGACGACCAGCGGCGGCGAGGCCAGGTAATTGGCCTTGACGAGCGGGTGGACCCGGCCTTCAAAGTTGCGGTTGCCACTGATCACCGCGCTGGTCACGATATTGGCTGCCTGGACGGCCGTAGCGACTTCCTGGGGCAGGGGACCGCTGTTGCCGATACAGGTCGTGCAGCCGTATCCGATCACATGGAAGCCGAGCGCCTCGAGCGGCGCGATCAGCCCGGCGTCGCGCAGATACTCGGTCACGACCTTTGAACCGGGCGCAAGCGAGGTCTTGACGTAGCGCGGCACGCGCAGGCCCTTCTCGACGGCCTTTTTGGCCAGGAGACCGGCCCCAAGCATGACGCTCGGGTTGCTGGTGTTCGTGCAACTGGTGATGGCGGCGATGACGACCGCGCCGTGACCAAGGCTGAGTTCCTGGTTGCCATCCTTGAGGTGGGCGGTCCGGCTCAGCTCCTCGTCTTTGAGGCCAAATCCGCGGTCCTTGGTCGCCGCGGTCAGCGCGCCCTTGAACTGGGTCTTCATCTGCCTGAGCGGCACCCGGTCCTGCGGCCGCTTCGGACCGGCCAGGCTGGGCTCCACGGTGCTGAGGTCAAGTTCGAGTGTGTCGGTGAAGACCGGATCCGGCGTTGCGTCGGTGCGGAACAGGCCCTGTTCCTTGGCATACCGTTCTGAAAGCGCGGCTTCGGCTGCGCGGCCCGTGCCCCGCAAATATCGCAGTGTTTCGTCGTCGATCGGGAAGAAGCCCATCGTCGCGCCATACTCGGGGGCCATGTTGGCGATCGTGGCCCGGTCGGCCAGACTCATGCTGCTCAGCCCGCGCCCGTAGAACTCGACGAACTTTTCGACCACGCCCTTCTTGCGCAGCATCTGAACAACGGTCAGTGTCAAGTCGGTTGCGGTCACGCCCTCGGACAGCGCGCCGCTGAGCTTGAAGCCGATGACTTCGGGTGTGACGATATACAGCGGCTGGCCAACCATGACCGCCTCGGCCTCGATCCCACCCACGCCCCAGCCCACGACGCCCAGGCCATTGATCATGGTCGTGTGGCTGTCTGTGCCGACCAGGGTGTCGGGGTAGGCGATCCCGTTCTTCAGCATCGTGACCTTGGCCAGATACTCAAGGTTGACCTGGTGGATGATGCCGGTCCCGGGCGGGACCACCCCGAAATTGTCAAAGGCGTGCTGGCCCCAGCGCGAGAACGTATAGCGCTCGCCGTTCCGTTCGAACTCCTTTTCGAGATTCTTCCGATACGCGTCGCGGGTGCCAAAAAAGTCGACCTGGACCGAGTGGTCGATGACCATGTCGACGGGCACGAGGGGATTGACCTTGCGCGGATCGACGCCCAGGCGCGAGAGCGCCGAGCGCATCGCGGCGAGGTCGACAAGACAGGGCACACCGCTGAAGTCCTGCAAAATGACCCGGGCGGGTTTGAACGGAAGCTCGTGACCCCCCGTGTTCTTGGCGTCCCAGCGGGCAAGGCGCGCCACATCCGCTTCGGTGATTTCGAAACCGTCGCATTGGCGGAGGGCCTGTTCGAGCATGACCTTGATGCTGAAGGGCAGCCAGGTGACGTCACCGATCCCGGTGCGGTTCAAGTAGTCGAGCCGATACATTTTGGCAATGCCGCCGCCCGTTTCAAAGCTGGCGAGCGCGCCGGACATGTTTTGCGCTGTCATGAAAGTGTTCCTTTGTCTCCTTGAGATCGAAATGTAAGTCGAGTGGCCCGAGCGAGCGCGTGGCGCAGAAAACGGCTCGGGCAAAAGGGGAGGCGTCTGTGCTGTGCGGTTCACAGCAGCGGCGGGCTAGGGAGCCTGCGCCGAAAGGGTTTGCTTGTCGCGCACCGACCCGCGCGCGCGTCGCTGTTGCCCATCAGAAAGAACGAGCCGCATAATCGCGCTATTCTAGTCCCACTTCGCGCGGCGGGGCGCAGCCAATTCAGTTGAGAGTATTCCCTTGGCATCGCCAAGGGAATACTCTCAACAACATTCCAAGCGTTGGCCTGCTGTGATAGAATCCTCCGGCCCGTAGAACGGGCAAAATCATCACACCATGCGTCCGGGTACGACTCCTGATGCGGCTGGCTCGTCCATCCGCGTGTGGCCGACAACGGCCCCAGGCGCAGAGGATTGTAAGGAGACAGATCAATATGTCCGTAGTGCCAATGAAGGCGCTCCTCGAAACGGGAGTGCACTTCGGCCACCGCACGAAGCGGTGGAACCCCAAGATGAAGCCGTTTATCTTCACGGAGAGGAACGGCGTCCACATCATCGACCTGCAGCAGACCATCGTCGCCATCGATCACGCCGCCGGGCTGGTCCGCGATATCGTTGCGCGCGGCGGGTTTGTCCTGTTTGTCGGGACCAAGCGCCAGGCGCAGGATCCGATCATCGCCCAGTGCCAGCGCTCCGGTCAGCCGTATATCACTGAGCGCTTTCTGGGCGGCACCCTCACCAACTGGCGGACGATCAAGAGCCGCCTTGAGCGCCTGGCCGAGCTCGAAGGTTTGAAGGAGCGGGGCGAGTTTGAGCGCTTCACCAAAAAGGAAGCGCTGCTCAGCGATCGCGAAATGGAAAAGATGAACCGGCGCATGGGCGGCATCAAGAACATGAAGCGCCTGCCGGACGCGCTTTTCATCGTCGACGTATCACGTGAGGCCAATGCGATCAAGGAAGCGAACAAGCTCGGCGTACCGGTCATCGCGATGGTCGACACGAATTGCGATCCCGCCGGTGTCGACTACGTCATCCCGGCAAACGATGATGCGATTCGGGCCATCAAGCTGATCGTTGAAGCCATGGCGACCGCCGCGATCGAAGGATTGCAGCTCCGCAAGGGCGCCGACCAAATCGAAGCGACGTTGGTGGAGAAGGATGCCCGACCCGAGGATGCGGCAGGCGCTGCGGCGGAAGCCGTGCGTTCGTTTGACCCGGGCGAGGAAGAGCAGGCCTAGCGCGCCTCACAAAACCATCTCTGAGTCGGCACTTCCCGGTTTCGCCGCGAAGCGCCGGCTCAGGCGACGGTTTGTGTTGGAACTTCTTGAGTAGGTGGAGAACATGGCAGTAACAGCAGAAATGGTCAAGCAGTTGCGCGAAACGACCGGCGCGGGCATGCTTGACTGCAAGAAAGCGCTTGATCAGAGCGGAGGCGACATGGACAAGGCCGCCGCCAGCTTGCGCGAAAAAGGGCTTTCGTCGGCGGTCAAGAAGGCCAGTCGCGAGGCCAACGAAGGCAGGATTGAGGTTTACGCGCATCAGGGCGGCCGCATGGCAGTCCTGGTCGAGGTCAATTGCGAGACTGACTTTGTGGCGCGAACCCCTGAGTTTCGTGAACTCGCGCATGAAATCGCGATTCAAATCGCATCGACGGGTCCTGAATACATCCGAAAGGACGACGTGCCCGCGGATGTGCTCGGCGCTCAGGTGGAGCGCTTCAAGCAGGAATACATTGAGCAGGGAAAGAAGCCTGAAATCGCGGAGCGCGCCGCGCAGGGAAAGGTGGACGCCTGGCTCAAAGAGACGGTTCTGCTCGAGCAGGTGTACGTCAAGGACGACAAGGTCAAGATGTCCGACCTGATTCGAAATGGGATCGCCAAAATCGGCGAGAATGTAGTCGTCAGACGGTTTGTGCGATATCAGTTGGGCGGCGAATAGGCCGACCCGCAGAAAGTGAAAAACTCCCGAACCGACCCTGTCGATTCGGGAGTTTTTTGATGGGCCTCGGACGCCAGCGCGCCTGACCTGGCCTTAGTGAGCGGGAGGAAGCAATGACCGGACCAAAATACAAGCGCGTATTGCTGAAACTGGGCGGCGAGGCGTTCGCTGGCCCGGGCGGTATGGGCATCGTGCCGCAGCTTGCGCGCGAGGTGGCTGAGAAAGTGCAGCGGGTGCGTGACCTCGGGGTGCAGGTTGCCATCGTCCTGGGCGCGGGCAATTGGTGGCGCGGCAAAGATGGGATCGCCCTCGGAATGGATCGAACGACGGCCGACCACATCGGGATGCTCGCAACCGTCATGAACGCGCTTGCGCTGCGTGACGCCTTCGAGCAACGGGGGATCGGCGCGCGGGTGCAAACCGCTATCGAGATCCGATCCGTCGCAGAGCCCTATATTCGTCTCAGGGCAATCCGCCATCTCGAGAAGGGACTCGTCGTCATCCTGGGCGCCGGGACGGGCAACCCCTATTTCACGACCGACACGGCCGGCGCGCTCAGGGCGATGGAGATCAACTGCGACATCCTGATCAAGGCGACAAAGGTCGACGGTGTCTACGACTCTGATCCGCGCAAGAATCCGGGCGCGCAGCGTTATGTTGGGTTGACCTATCTTGATGCGCTCAACAAGGGTGTTCAGGTGATGGACAGCACCGCCATCACGCTGTGCATGGAGAATCACCTGCCCATCATGGTGATGGATCTATGGCACGAGGGCAGCCTTGAGCGCGCCGTGATGGGCGAACCCGTCGGCACCATCATCAGTTAGCGGGCCGGGAACGGCGTCCGCACGGGGCAGGGGACCTTTCGACCCACAACTGGGGCTGTCAAACACTGTCAGTGGCCTTTGTGATAGCATTTGACAGTCGTCCTGCTGAGGTGGGAAGACCACCAAGCCTACACTTTTTTGGAGTTTCGTATGTCAGACGATATCAAACAGCTAGCCCTCGAGACCGAGCAGCACATGAACAAGGCGATCGAGGCCATGGAGAGCGATTTTCAGTCCATTCGGACTGGCCGCGCGTCTCCCGCGCTCGTTGAGAAAATGCATGTCGAGTATTACGGCACGCATGTCACCCTGCAGAGCATGGCCACGATCTCGGTCCCCGAACCGCAGATGTTGATGATCAAGCCGTTTGACCCATCCACCATCAAGATCATTGAGAAAGCCATCTCGGCATCCGACCTCAAGCTGACCCCGTCCAATGACGGCAAGGTCATTCGACTTGTGCTTCCGGCGCTGACGCTTGAACGCCGCAAAGAGATCGCGAAGCATGTGCACAAGCGCCTGGAGGAGGCAAAGGTCGCGGTGAGGAATGCCCGGCGCGAGGCGATGGAGACGCTCAAGGAATACGAGGAAGGCGACTTGATTAGCGAAGATGATCACAAACGCGGAAAGGCGGAGATCGAGGCGCTTACCCACAAGTTGACCGGCCGGGCCGACGAAATCGCGGTCCGCAAAGAGAAGGAGATCACCGAACTGTAGCCGTTGCAGTCGGGCACGCGCACACCTGTTGCGGTGATTCCGGCAAAACGAACTTATCTGAATGGCCATTACGTCCTTCGATCGCGCGCTCCATCGGAAGCCCTTGTCACGCGGGAAGATTGCCCCCCTGGCGCCGGCGGTTGCGCCAGCCCGCATCCCGCGGCATGTTGCCATCATCATGGATGGCAACGGACGATGGGCGAAGCGGCACAACCGGCCCCGGATTTTTGGCCATCGGGCCGGGACTGAGAACATTCGGCGCGTGCTGCGCGTATGCGTTGAGCTGGGCGTTGAAGTACTCACGCTGTACGCCTTCTCCACTGAGAATTGGAGCCGGCCCGAGGACGAAGTTGCCGGCCTCATGGGGATCTTCGAGAACGTCCTGGAGAAGGAGACTGACGAACTGGATGCCAACGGCGTGCAAATTCGGCACATTGGGCGGATAGAGCGCCTGACACCCAAGCTTCAGGAAGGCGTGCGCGCCGCGATCGAGCGAACAAAGCACAACGACCGGATTGTTCTGAACGTGGCGCTGAACTATGGCGGGCGCGCCGAGATCGTGGATGCGGTCCGGCAGATTGTTGCCGAAGGCGTTCGGCCCGAGGATATCAGCGAGGAAATGATCGGCCAGCGCATGTACACGGGCGACCTGCCGGACCCGGACCTCGTGATCCGCACCAGCGGCGAATTCCGGACCAGCAATTTTCTGCTATGGCAGAGCGCATATGCCGAGTACTATGTGACCGACACGTTTTGGCCCGACTTCGATGAGGGCGAGATCCGGAAAGCCATCGCGTATTTTGGGCAACGCGAGCGCCGCTTTGGCGGCGTGACCGCTCGGTAGTCCTGTGTCGCAGCATCTCCGGGTCCGCGTCATCAGCGGCATCGTCATTGGCGTCATCACCATCGGCGCCGGCCTGCTTGGCGGCATCTGGTGGGGGGGCTTCCTGCTTGGTCTCGCGATTCGAGCCGCTGACGAGATGATCTTCCTCATCAAGGCGAGTGGATTTCGGCCCGGCCGGTTGGTTGCTCTGCTCGTGGCGACCTGCGCATTTCTGGCGGTCTGGCTGCGCTGGCCGCCCGCGGCGGCTGGCGCCCTCGCGTCGGCATTGATGCTCGGCAGTCTGGCACTCCAGTTGCGCCACCGCGACGGAGCCCCCACGGCGGATTGGGCCCTGACGCTGCTGGCAGGGGGTTATGTGGGTTGGTGCGCGGGTCACCTGGCGCTGCTGCGCGACTCGCCAAACGGATTGGCCTGGGTCGTTATTGCGATTGGCGCGACCTGGCTGGCCGATAGCGCCGCCTATCTGGTCGGCTCTCGGTTCGGGCGGCGGAAACTGGCTCCCGCAGTCAGCCCCAAGAAGACCTGGGAAGGTTACCTCGGCGGGATCCTGGCCGCGATTGTTGGCGGCGTGGTATTTGGGTTTGTCGTTCCCGAGATTGGACCGGTAAAGAGTATTCTGCTCGCCATGGCCTCGGGAGCGTTTGGCACGTTGGGCGACCTTTCCGAATCCATGTTCAAGCGGCAGGCGCACGCGAAGGATTCGGGCGACCTGATCCCCGGACACGGTGGCGTATTTGACCGCATGGATTCAGTGCTCTGGACCGGCGTCATCGTGTTCTACGGGTCCCAGTTGCTTGGCCAGTAGGCTGGCGCGGCTACAATGGCGTCCATGTTCAGAGCCCTTATTCGCGCAACGGCGTTTGTATTTGGCATCCTGATTGGCATACAGGTCGGCGTGCGGGTGCTGTTTCGTTTTCGTCCCGCGCCAACGCCGCCGCAAATGGCGCCGCTGCTCGGAAGCCGCGCCCGGGTGCGATATCGTGACCCGATTCAGGTTCTTGATTTTGCGGGCGTTCGACGAAATGCGAGCGTCGTCGATGTCGGTTGCGGACCGGGCGTGCTGACCATAGAAGCCGCGCGGCGGGTTGGCCCCGCGGGGATGATCTACGCCGTGGATGCCAATCCGCAGGTGTTGGACCGCCTGGACCGGCGCCTGGCCGATATCGGCGCCACCAATGTGAAGGTCAGTCTGGGGCAGGCCGATCGGCTTCCCATTCCTGATCGTTCTGCCGACGTGGTGGTCATGATTTCGATGTTGCCCGTCATCAAGGACCGGGGCGCGGCCCTGAAAGAGGCCCGCCGCGTGCTGAAGCCATCCGGCATCCTGGTCGTCGGCGAAGAACTGCCGGAACCCGATTTCGTCCGCGGCAGAACCATCCAGCGCTGGGCCGAGGAGTCTGGATTTCGTCTGGTCGGGCGGCAGGGAAAGGCTTTCCGCTACATGCTCAAGTTCGTCAGCGACGAGTATTTCCAGGCGCTTGGTTTCGATGCCCGTTGACGAGGGCTTAGAGGCCGCTCACGTTCTTCATCGCAGAGCCAACTCGGGAATAGAATAGTTTCTGTTCCAGGGACAACGCAATGCAACAGGAGAGCCGAAATGCAATCAGAGCACATTCTCGTCATCGAAGACGATCATCAGATTCGGGACCTGCTGAGGCGGGGACTGGCGTATGAAAACTACAAAGTGACCGTCGCGGCGGATGGCGCCACGGGCTTGTCCGCAGCGCGCGACACGCCGCCCGATCTGGTCATTCTGGACTGGATGATGCCCGGCATGGATGGCCTGGAGGTATGCCGCCGGCTGCGCATGGCGAGCAACGTGCCGATCATCATGCTGACGGCGAAAGAGAGCGTGCCGGATCGTGTGCTTGGGCTTGAATCAGGCGCGGACGACTACATTGTCAAGCCATTTGCCTTTCCGGAGCTGCTGGCGCGGGTGCATGCCATGTTGCGCCGCGCGGCGCCGAGCGCAAAACCAGAGATCCTGAAATTCTCGGATCTGCAACTGGATACCGGCACGCGTCTGGCGCGACGGGCCGAGCGGCAGTTTGAGTTGACCGCCAAGGAATATGATCTGATCGAGTACTTGATGCGGAATCCGCGTCAGGTATTGACCCGCGAGCAGATTCTTGACCGCGTATGGGGGTACGATTTTGGCGGCGAGAGCAACGTCCTCGAGGTCTACATTCGCTACCTGCGGCAGAAGACCGAGGCGGCCAACGAATCGCGCCTCATTCACACGGTCCGAAGCGTCGGATACGTGATGCGCGAAGAGTAACGCTGACCCATACAAAAAAACTCCCCCGTCGCACAGCGACGGGGGAGTTTTTTATTCAGGCTACTACCAGCGGTCGGTGCGGGGCCGGCGATCGCTGCGGCGATCACCGCCGCCGCCGCCGCTGCCACCACCAAAGCCACCACCGGACGACCCGCCGCCGCCACCGAAGCCACCGCGGCTGCCGCCGCCGCCGAAGCCGCCACCGGAGCGCATCGGGCGATCCGAGCTGTCCTTCGGCTTGGCCAGGTCGATGCGGATGGGGCGTCCGTCCAGCGACTGGTTATTCAGGCGGCTGATGGCCGTCTGGGCCTCTTCGGCCGTCATCATCTCAACAAACCCGAAGCCCTTCGAGCGGCCGCGCTCGCGGTCCATCACGACTTCAGCGGTCTTCACGGCCCCGGCGCTCTCGAAGAACGCGCGCAGGCTCTCATCGGTCGTGGTATAGGCAAGGTTGCCCACGTACAGTCTAGCGGTCATGTGATTCAGTTTCTCCGTACAGAACGTAACTTTGATTTGACGGTCCCGATAAAGGGACGCATCCCCGAGTGGGTGCGAACGCGAAAGGGAAGGGTAAGGGGGGTCGGTCGGACTTAGGTTGCTCCTGCGCCATCTGCGCGTTGGGTGATGCTCGAGATATACCGGAGGAGCGGCGCGCTACCCTCGCGCGGCGCATCGAAGATCCTGCAAATGAGCAGGCTCTTCTCGGCCCAAACGGCGGACGAAACGATCACCATTCTGCTAACGATCACGGCTTCCAATGCCGTGGGCGGATGATATCACAATTTGCCGATTTCCCGACAGCCTACGACGCCTCCCAAAGGGGGCAAGTGGCGAAATGCGATTTCGCATAGGCAGTAAGATTTATCGACCATGCTCTTCAAGCTGATCAGCACGAAATGAACCAGGGTCGACCTGGGCATCCCGGATTTGAACCCCGCCCACATTTGCTCCAGTCAACTGCGCTCCCCGCACATCGGCGCCCCGGAGCAGGGCGCGATAGAGGTTCGCATTCCGTAAATCGGCGCGGGTCAACACGGAGTCGCTCATATTGGCCTCGTCGAACTTGCACCACTCCGCAAGCGCGTCAATGAAACTCGCGCGCTGGGCATGCGCCCGGGAAAACGCGGCGCGAGCCAGATTCGCGCCATCAAAATTGGCGTCGGTCACTTCGGCCTGCACCAGGCTGGCATCCGCGAGGTTCGCCCCCGAGAAGTGCGTCCGGGTCAGGCGGGCCCGGTCGAGACGAACCCGAGCCAGGTTGGCCCCGGAAAAATCGGCCATTGCCAGCCGCGCTTCTGTGAAGTCAGCCCCGACCAGCTTCGCCCCCGCAAACTCCGAGGCAGTCAGGATCGCGCCCGCGCCGCGCGCATCCGTCAAGTCCGCCTCCGAGAAGTCCGTGCCCAGGCCCTGCGCGGCAACAAGGGTTGAACGGGCCAGTATCGCCCTCTTGAGATTGGCGCCATCCAACCTGGCCTCGCTCAGGTCAGCGTCGCTAAAGTTGCATGCCGCCAGGTTCGCCCGGCGCAGGTCGACTCGATGCAGGTTGAGGCCGCGCAGATCGAGTCCCGCCAGATCGACCCCGGCCAATCTGGCGCCGTGCTCGGGATGCGACACGCTTGCCAGAATGAGGACGACGTCGCGCCGGTCAAGCTCTGCCATCGCTACGCCTCCAGGGCCGCCCGCCCAATGATCTCCAGGGCGAGATCCTCCTGGGGCGGCTGCATCAAACCCGCCCGGGCATCTCGAAACAACTTCTCCAGGCCAAGGCCGCGATCGAGCGCGCTGGCCCCGGCTGCGCGCATTGCGAGCTCAGTTGTCGCGATCGCCGCCTCCACGCACACGTATTTGGCGGCGGCGATATTGGCAGCCATCCCAGCGCGCTGATCGGGCTGGCAATCCCACTGCGTCGCGGTCTCGCGCAACACAAGCTCGGCGGCGCGCAGGCGCAGCCAGATCTGACCCGCGGCGCGCTGGACGGTGGGCAGTTCGGCGATGGGCTTACCCAGGGCTGTCGGCACCCGCGATCTGGCGAACGTCGTTAGCCGCCTCAGGGCGGACTTGCCAATCCCGAGGTAGACGGATCCAAACGCGCAAGGCCCCCAGGCGACCGGCAAGCCAACCTTGGGTGGGCTGCCCGGCGGCCGTAAGTCGATCAGGCGCGCTTCGGGCACAAACACACCATCCAGCATCACGTCAAAGCTGCCACTGGCACGTAGACTTAGGCCGTCGCTCCAACGGTCGACAAGCGTCAGACCGGGCGCGCCCGCGCGAACGGCGAAGACACCCGGCGTAGGCCCCGCCGGCGGCTCGATCGTTGCGCTGACGAGGAAGTAATCCAGGGCAGGGGCGAAGGTTGCCCAACGCTTTTGCCCTGTAATCGCGAAGCCGCCAGCGACCGGAGTCGCCCGCGTTGCGGGCAGTCCGCCTCGGGAGGGACTGCCCATTTCGGGCTCGCTGTGGACGGAGTTCACGAAAATGCCCGGGCTCACACACTCGGCGCACAACGCTGCAAATGCGGCATGGCGCCAATTGCGCTGTTGCGCGGCCGATCCCATGGCGTGAACGTGCATGGCAACTCCCAGCGCGACGCTTGGGTCGCCTTCGGACAATGCCAGGAGGGCGCGACACATGTCCCACACGCCGGCGCCCATCCCGCCAAACTCCTCAGGGACGGTGAGGGCGGAAATCCCCGCTGCCCGGACGCGCTCAGCTTTTTCGCGCGGGAACCGGCCCTCGCGGTCGTCGGCCTCGGCCGTCTCGCCAAACTCCGCCGCCAGCGCAGCGCACGATGTGATGGCCGCCTCGATTCGTTCTCGACTCATGGGGACTGAGCATACCGTGCCATGAGCTGGGCCCAGGTCTTCCAATCCTCGGCTGCGAACGCGACAATCTGGTCAACGCTCGTCGCCTGTACCGCGGCGACTGAAGCCGCAGGGGGCCGTGAGCTCGCCCCACAATATCAATCAGCCAGCGCGAACGCGACGGTTTCGTCAGTGTTCATTGCGCGTCCCGCTCGCTCGGCCGCAGTGCGCGCAGCCTCAGAAAGCCGCGCGCATGCGGCCTCGACGCGCTCCCGGATGAGTTTCAGCGTCATCGTGTGGTCGCCTGAATTCGTTTGCGCCCGAAGCGCGCTCACTGCCGACCAGAGCGTGGCGGCTCGGATGACCTCGCCTCGATCCGCGCTCACGGCAGCCAAACCTGCCAGCGGCCACGGCAGACGCTGGTGGGCGCCGGTCCCATACAGCAGCCTCACGCTCTCGGCAAAAGCAAGCTCAGCCCGAACACCGTCGCCGCCGAACAGATGGGCGTCGCCGATTGCGCTCAGTACCGTGGCGGTCCCGTATTCAAAGCCCGTCTTGCGAAAATGGGCCAGCGCTTGTTCATAGTCGCGCATCGCGGCATCGCAGTCGCCGCGCCACCATCGCACAAGCCCCTGGTGGAACTTAATGACGACGATGGTACCGAACTCGGAGGCGGGCGTCGCGCGCATGCTTTCCTCGATCAGGGCCTCCGCCTCGTCAAGGTGCCCGATGTTCAGTGCGCAAAGACCGGACCAGAAGAGGGCAATCCCTTCGTATCGGCTGCTCCCCAGGGCGCGAGCGATGGACAGCCATTCATTGATTGCGTTGCGCGCGCCATCCTGGTCGCCTCGCTGCATCAGGTCAGATGCGCGCATCTGCAGCGCGCGCATCAGGTCGAAACGCGCGTCGAGTCCCCGGCATAAGGCGATGGCTTCGTCGCAGGCAAGACGTGAGCGACCAAAGTCACCGGCGTTGAGCGCGAAGTCGGCCAGGGCGCTGAGCAGGCGCGCGCGGGTGAGGGCGCTGAGTGAGCCTGAGCCCAGGTCAAGCGCGCGACCAATCCAGTCCATCGCTTCGGCGCGCGGGCCCGACGTTGTCCAAAACACATACAACCAATGCGCGAGCTGCGCGCCCAACTCCGCATCGCGGCCCTCGCCGAGGGACCAGCGCAACGCAGCGCGAAGATTGTCATAATCCAGGCCGATTCGCTTGACCCACGCCTCGGAATGCGCGCCAGAGATGAACTGGATCGCCGACCCCGTTTCGCGCATGTCGGCTGGAGCCGACTGCATCACGAAATCAAGGCACCAGCGGGCGTGGCGCTCGCGCAGATAGGCGACCTCGTCACTTTGGGCCAGCCTGTCCCGGGCATACTCCAGGATGGTTTCCAGAAACCGGTAGCGCGTTTCGGTCTGCGAGTCATCGGCAACGATCAGCGACTTGCTCACGAGATCGAGAAGCAGCGGCAATACGTTGGCGGCGTACAGGTTGCGGGTTTCGGGCGTAGGCGCGTCGATCGCGGCGCAAACCCCCTCCGCCGCTGCCGCGGTGAACCCCCCAACAAACACCGACAAACGCCTGAACAACACGCGCTGCTGATCCGAGAGCAGGTCGTAGCTCCAGTCGATCAGCGCGCGCAAGGTCCGATGGCGGGGCAGCGCAGCCCGGCTGCCGTCTGTGAGCAAGTTGAAACGGTCTCCCAGCCGCGAAGCCAGTTGTTCGACGGATAACCCACTGAGGCGTGAAGCCGCCAGCTCAATCGCCAGGGGGATTCCGTCAAGCCGGGCGCCAATCAGCGCAATGTTGGCTGCATTTTGCTCGGACAGGGCAAAGCCTGGCCGCACGGCTCCGGCCCGTTCGGCAAAGAGACGCGCCGCATCGCCCGCCGTGAGCGGTGGTACCCGCCAGGGCATCTCTCCGTCAATTCGGAGCGCCTCCCGGCTGGTCGCGAGAATGCGCAGACCCGGGCACGCGCGCAGAAGGGTGTCGGCAGCCGTCGCGCACGCATCAATCAAGTGCTCGCAGTTATCGAAGACGATCAGGATCTCCCTGTCGACCAGATGCTCGCGCAAAGCCGACATGTGCTCGGTGTCCTGCCTGTTTGTCAGGCCGACCGCGCGAGAGATGGTTTGGGGCACGAGGGCCGGGTCGATGAGCGGCGCGAATTCAACCAGACGCACGCCATCGTCGAAATGATCCGCAATTGCCCCCGCAGTCTCGAGCGATAGGCGTGTCTTGCCGACGCCCCCGGATCCAGTCAGCGTCACAAGGCGATGGGACAGGACGAGTTGCTGAATCTGGGTCAGCTCCTGTTGCCGACCGATGAACGATGACAAGTGGGAGGGTAGGGCGGCCCGACTGGCCCTTGGCGAGACGCCATTGCGGGCAGGCATCGATCGGCTCCGGGCGCCTTCAGCAAGGGCGATCAGCCGGCGCGCAAGAACCGATTCATTGGGCAACCCGAGCGCTTCGGCAAACACACTTCGAACGACCTCAAGGCTTGGAAGGCGCGTATTGCCTTCCAGGCGGGTGATGTACGCACCGGAGTAGCCCACGGCCGAGCCCAGCTCATCCTGGGTCAAACGTGCCCGCCGCCGCAGGTGTTTCAGCAGTGCGCCAAACGTCACAAACTGGTCCGTAGAAGCGTCAGACATGAGAGCGCCCCCAGCGCAGAATCGTCTCGCCACGCGAAACTCGCACAGAATAGACCCATGTGCCGTTTTGCGCAACTGTCAGGGAAGTTGTCAGGAAAGTACAACTTTTCGGAAGGCGCACGTGGTTTGCTGGATCAAGGAGAAATGCCATGAACTCATCAAACCCAAGGAAGGTCTCATTCACCCATGCGGCGAAGTTGATGATCGCGTCGTTGCCCGCCACGGCAATCCTGGTGGCCGCCGCGATTGCGCTCGGCGCCCAATCCTCGTCGGCGACGCCGAGCAAGCCGGTCGGCGCGCCTGGCCGTTACCCGGCCGTCAACTGGCCCGCGCCTGGCGCCGGCGACTTCGCGCCGGTCCCGGCAACGTTGCCGACCGTGAACTGGCCAGCGCC
>JAGOCU010000227.1 GCA_017998555.1 Thermoflexales bacterium | reverse complement strand
GGAGGCGGGGCCATTTCCACCTATGCCGGCCTGAATCTGGCCGACAGCGAGTTCAAACTGAACGCATCCACGACGCTGACCGGCGGCGCCATCGCCGCTGCGGCGGGCTCGATCTACATCACCCGGACCAACTTCTATACGAACTTCGCGGCTGGCGATGGCGGCGCGCTGTATGTGGCCAACGGCGCGGTCTCGGTTCTGGGCGGCATGTATCGACAGAACGCCGCGAACGGATTTGGCGGCGCGCTCATGAACTTTGGGGTCGACGACGCGCTGATGGAAGGCGTTACGTTGGAATCCAACTCGGCCAGCAATGGCGGTGGGATTGCCAGCAACGGTCTGGTCCGCCTGGTCAATGCGCTCCTGTTGACCAACATCGCGGCGCCCGGTATCGGGGGTGGATGCTGGTGCGGTATCGGCGCCGTGGTAACCGCGACCCAATTCCTGGGCAACACCGCCTCAAGTTTCGCGGCCGGGCTCTATTCCGAACAAGTGCTGACCGTCACGGCCAGCGTTTTCATGAACAACTACAGCTCTGGCACGGTTGGCGCGATCTATTGCACGTCGAATTGCAGGGGGCGGATCTCAACGTCGCTCTTCGTCCGAAACGGCGCTGACAGCACGCCGCCGGGGATTTTCCTGGATGCCAGCCGATTCACCATCGAAAACAGCACCATTTCAAGTTCGTACATGATTGGCGGCGAGGCGATCTCCATCGAAGGCGGCGCGGTCAGCATCTCGAACACGATCATCACCAGTTACAGCGTCGGGATCCTCAATGGCTCCGGGACCGTCACCGAAGACTACAACCTTTTCTTCTTCAACACGGAGGACCGGACGAACGTGCCGACCGGCACGAACAGCCTGAACGCCAACCCGCTTTTTGTCGACACCTCATTCGGAGTGAACGATTACGCGCTCAATGCCGGCAGCCCGGCGGTCAATGCCGGCAACTGTCCCGGCAATGACCCCTTCACCGACCTGCGCGGCGCGTTGCGCCGCCAGGAAGGCGGCTGCGACATTGGCGCTTACGAGTTTGGGAATGGCTCGCGCCAGAACGCGCAGCCCATCACAAATTCGACACCTATCACCGCCGCCGCGACGACGCCCGGCCAATCCTTCTGGTATCGGATCTATGTCCCGGCCCCCGACACCTTGCTCACCATCACCCTGGTCCCCGGGGCCGGCGCCTACGACATGCTTCTATTCGCCCCGGCGATGGATGGCGAGACCGGACAGTTGCGCGATCTCGGCCAGCTCAACACGCTGGGCCAGCTCAATACCCTCGGCCAGCTCAATACCCTGGGTCAGCTCAATACACTCGGCCAGCTCAACACCCTGGGCCAACTGGGGGAGTTGGGGGAGATTCAGGATCTGGGCCAGCTCAATACGTTGGGCCAGCTCAACACCCTGGGTCAACTCAATACGCTTGGCCAGCTCAATACCCTGGGCCAGGTCACCACGATCGGGCAGCTCAACACCCTGGGCGATCTTGGCCCGGCCGGCCCGCTGGTGGCGGCCTCGATGCGGCCGGCAACCCAAACCGAGGCGATCGCCTACGACACGCATGAGTTGTTTGGAACCTTCCTGCTCATGGTCTCCGACTTCAATGGCGGCGGCATCGGAAACCCCTTCACCCTGACCGTCACCCAAACGCAGTTTGCCCTGCCCTACGGCCCGCTGACAACAACCCTTGCCGACGACTTCGTCGCCCCGCCCTACGACCCCGCGATCGAGACCCTGATCCTGGTCAGCCCGCAGCGGCTGAACACGCTCTATCCGACCACCCCCAGCATCACCAGCACCCAGATGATGTCGACGCTGGCTCAACTGGCCAGCCATCCCCTGGTCAACGGCGTCATCGCCAACCTCGATGCATCACAGACGCTGCGCGACGCGTATGCCCAGTGGGATGCCCAGCCCGCCAGCCCGCTCGCGGCCAATGTCGTGGCGGCCAAGATCAAGAGCCTGCTCTTCACCACCGCGCCCAGCTATCCGGCCCTGAAGTATCTGGTCGTCATCGGCGATGACCGGGTTGTCCCGCATGCCCGCCTGCGCGATGACGCGCTGGTGGCCAACGAACGGAGCTATGCCGCTGTCGCGCCTTCGGAGCGTCTGTCGACCTCCCTGGCAGCCCGCTACTTCCTCAGCGACGACTACTATGCCAGCCTGATTCCGCTGCCCTTCCTGGGCCGCGAGTTGTATCGGCCGACCCTCGCCATCGGGCGCCTGGTCGAGCGGCCGGACCACATGACGACCGCTTTGACCGCTTTCCTCAACCGGCCCAAACTCGCGCCGAAGGACGCCTATGTCACCGGCTACGACTTCCTCATCGATGAAGCGACCGCGATCAGCGCCACCCTGCGCGGGCGCGGGATGACCGTGACCGGGCGGATCAACAACACCTGGACGGCCGCCGATTTCGGATCCGACATCTTCAGCAAAACCGTCTCCCCCGGGCTCATGTCGCTCAACGGGCACTTCGAGCACTACCGCTTCTTCCCGTTCGCCCTGCCCGATGTCACGGCCCGCACCTTTATCCAAGCCGCGACCGACTACAGCGGCACCCTCGCCTATTCGGTGGGCTGCCATTCGGGCCTGAGCGTGCCCGACAACATCCTGTCCGCCACGCTGCGCACCGACTGGCCGCAGGCCTTTGTCAGCGAAAAAGCGCTGTGGGTGGGCAACACCGGCTACGGCTATGGCGACTCCGATCTCATCGCCTACTCCGAGCGGCTGATGGAGCTCTTCACCCGCCATCTGGGCGACCAGCCCGATATGCCGGTCGGTCTGGCGCTGCAGCGGGCCAAGACCGAGTATCTGCTCGAGAAGACGATTGGCGGGATGAGCAACTACGACGAGAAGATGATGGCGATCTCGACCCTGTATGGCTTGCCCATGCAGCGGATCACCCTGCCGCCGGCCGCGGCGATGTTTGGCCCCTTCCTGTCCGAGGCCGCGCCGCGTCCGCCGTCGAAAGCCGAAGTCAGCGGCGTGGCAACGACCACCCTGGGCCTGGACTTCGCCTTCACCACGGTCACGACGACCCAGGGCAGTCTGCTCCGTCTGGTGGGCGATCCCAATAGCGGCGATCTGGTGCTCGCGGGGCGAGCCGTCCAGCCCCGCGCCAGCCGGGTCATCACCAGCCCCGACGGGAAGGTCGCCCATGGCGCGCTGCTCCTCGGCGGCACGTTCGGCGATATTCCGAACTTCGACCCGGCGGTATCGAAGATCGTCACCGAGCAGATCTATCTTCCGTCGGAACCAGGCTTCCCGACCGCGTCGCTGTTCCCCGCCGTCATGGGCAATATCGTCCGGCTGCTCCAGACCAGCGGCGTTGTCGACCAGCAATTGAACGTTGTGCCGGCCCAATTCATCGCGACCACAACCGCCACGCCAACGATCGGCGTTGAGCGCGCCTTCCGCCGCCTGGATTACGCGATCTACCACGCCCCGTTTGAGGATACTGATTTCATCCCGCCCAGCATCCGTGTCACCACCGCCTTCACCTCAAGCGGCCAGATCATCTTCGCGGTCAAAGCCGACGACACGCGGGCCGCCGATCCGCTGACGCCGGGCGAGATCATGCGGGTGGTCGTGCTGTATCGCCGGTCAGGCTCGCCGTCATGGACGCTGCTGGAGCCAACCTACAACGTCAACAACGACGTGTGGTTTGCCAGCATCCCGGCCAATGGGGTCGTCGAGTACTTCGCCCAGGCCGTCGACGCGTCGGGGAATGTCGCTACCGCGCTGGACTACGGCAACCCGTTCCGGATCGTCACGCCGTGGGTGTTCGCGCTGCCGATCGTGGCGCGCTAAGTGGGAATGTGACTGAACCGACATGGCCCGCCCCGGCGTACGCCGGGGCGGGCCATGTCGGTTCGGAAGCGTGTCCTTAGGCAGCCAGCTCAATCCGCGCGACCAGCCCCTTGGGCTCGCCCCCCAGGGCCTGGCCCGGCTTGAGCGCGCTGGGCGACCACGTGCCGCGGGCGGGGCTCGCGTCATAGCGCAGCGCGTCGTGATCGCGGGTGGCCTCGCGCAGGGTCTCGACGTATTGGGTCCCAAACAGCGGTTCGGTGTATCCAAGCTGCTTGCGAGCAGCCTCGCACAGATTCGGGATAAAAGGCGAGAACAGGACCGTCAGCGAATCGATCACCCGCGCCGCGACATAGAGCTGGGTG
This sequence comes from Thermoflexales bacterium, assembly GCA_017998555.1. GTDB lineage: Bacteria > Chloroflexota > Anaerolineae > J036 > Brachytrichaceae > Brachythrix. Next base: position 344 of record JAGOCU010000227.1, on the reverse strand, counting down.
GCGGCGCGGGCCCGATCGACCTTGATCGTCTTCCAGGGCGCCTGCCCGTCCAGATACTGATTCGTCGCGGTGGCCAACGCCATCGCTTCACCCAACGCATCGCGCAGGCGGACCTTGCCCAACAGATCGCCCACGGTTTCAAACGCGGCCTCGCTCTGGGCGATCAACACGTTGTCGACATCCGTCAGCGGCCCCGGCTCGGGGATGCGGCCCTCGAAGTTCTTCCAAATCTGCGACAGGGTGCGCTGGATGAGGTTGCCCCACTTGCCCAGCAACTCCGTGTTGTTGCGCTGGGCGAAGTCCGTCCACGACCAGTCGGCATCCCGGGTCTCGGGCATGATTGA
>JAGOCU010000226.1 GCA_017998555.1 Thermoflexales bacterium | reverse complement strand
AACGCTGTTCGTAACGCCGCAGGTAACGCCCAGGTGCCGGTCGATGGCTACCGTGATTGCAGGAGACAGCAAACACAAGGAGCGCCATGATCGACACCACCACTTTCCTGCTCAAGAACGCCTATGGGCGCGCCCCGCAGTTTGGCGAGGAATACCGGACCAGCCGGGCGGCGCGAAATCTGTATCGCCGGGCGCAACTGAGCGGGCGGATCGGCGTTTGGTGGGCGGCCCTGAGAGAGGCCCTGGTCAGCCGGAACGGCGGCCAGCTCCTCAACCTGGACGCCTTCGTGGCCGGTCGCCCGGTGGCCTCGCGCGCGTCGGCCCGCCTGCAGACCGTCAACTTGGGCCAGATCCGCGGGAGTGTGGGGCGCCAGGGCGATTTCGACGCCGACTTTCATCCCATCGAATCGAACACCGAGCAGCGCTGGATGCGGGTCGCCACGGCCCGCGAAGAGGGTCGCGGGCTGCCGCCGGTGCAACTGATCCGGGTGGGCGAGACCTTCTTTGTGCAGGACGGCCATCACCGCGTGTCGGTGGCCCGGGCGCGGGGCGAACTGGACATCGAGGCTGAAGTGACCGAGTGGACGGTGGCGGGGTAGGACAAGGTACTGGAAGCACACGTGCCCGGCGAAGCCGGGCACGTGTGCTTCCAGTACCTACGGGTTTGGCGCAACGCCAATAACGAGGTGATGAACGGCCCCATCCCGCTCGAGGATGCGCCGGCTCGTCGCGGCATCGAGCGCGTGGCCCTCGACCCGGCGGGTCGTTCCATCCCCGAAGTGAATGTGGATGCAGGCCTCGCCTGACATCTCGAGGATGACCGGGACCTGGGCGATCGTGTAGGCCAGTGCCCCCGCCTTCAAGGCGAGTTGGGCTGGCTTGCCATCCACGGCCAGATAGTTGAAGGTCGCGGGCGCGGCCACGAACTCGCCCCGGTTCAGCAGCAGGAAGTCAAACGTAAGCGCGCCATCCACAACGGTGTAGCCCAACTCGGTTTGGCGGGTCAGAATCTCTTCCTTGACCATCCCGGTCATGCCCGGCTGCTTGGCCCCCTGGCCCTTTGGCGTGTGCGAGTACGGATCGGTCGGGAAGGCCCCATACGCATCCGGCGTCTTGTTGAAGCTCAGCCCCAGGCGGATGTCGGCGTAATGCGCGAGCAGCTTCGCCGCGGCCGGTTCGGTGCGGGCGCGCTGGGCGGTCTCCTGCACGGCCAGCAGCAGCTTGGAGACCATGTGCCAATACACGCTGCCCAGGCCTTCGTATGCGAAGAACGTGCCGGAGCGCCCGGTGAATTCGCTGTGCCTGAACACGGTCTCAAACAGGGCCTCGATCTGTGCGGCTTCAGCCTCCACCAGCGCGGCATAGCGGGGCTGGCGCTTGAGTCCCTCCAGCGCCGCGGTCACGCCCTTGACATTGCGGAGGTGGCCGCTGAAGTGAATGTGGCCGTCCTCGTCGCGGACAAACAGGCTGCGCTCGCCGCCCTCCACCAGCGCTGCGACCAGGGCGAGGCCGCCGACCTGGGCGGCCGTCATGCGATTCCGCTCGAGCAGCCCCGGCAGGGTCCGATCGGGATACAGGATGTACGTGTGCTGATCGGCCCGGAAGAGCGGCCCCTGGCGCAGGCTGTCCAGCAGCGCCACCGACTCGGCCCCGGACAGCAGGCCCGACGACAGAATCGCGACCTGGCCTTCCAGCATTTCATACAGGTGGGCGATCGCGGCGCGACCGTCGCTCAGATGCAGGATGTTGTAGGCGTGATACAGCCCGTCGTTGCGCCTGTTGGCGCGCAGGGCGTGCTCGACATGTCGCTGGGCCAGATCGAGAAAGGCCAGCAGCTCGGCGACCGAGATCGGCGTGACCGCGCCGGACAGGCCTTTCGCATAGACCTCCGCGCGGAATGCGCCGCCGGCCTGGCCCAGCCCATCCATCATCGCGCGCCGGTGCGCGTCGCTGAACGCGCCGTTGAGGGTGCCCTGGAATTGCGACAGCACGTTGGAGATTCCGACAAAGAGCGCCTGGACTTCGGCGCTGACAGGCACGGACGCGACCGCATGCTGATCCAGCAAGCCCTTGAAGAACGCGATGTAGCGCCGCAGATAGCCCAGGGTCACCACCGACAGCCCCTTGCCGACCAGGGCATTGTTGGCATCGTTCCACTCGGGGCGCTGGGTGTTCATCCAGATCCCGCCCTCGGGGACGAAGTTGACCAGCTTGGCGAGCAGCAGGGTCAGCAGCTTTTCGGTCAGCGTGACATGCAGCACCTCGCCGTCCGGCCCGCTGAGCAGCTTGCCATCCGACCCGCGCGCCTTTACCCGCGCCTCGATCTCGCGCTCGGCCTGCCAGTCAAAGCCGATGGTGCTGGCCGGGTCTTTGAGCAATTCCGCGTAGGGTTTGATCCGGTAAGGAACGTTGGCGTAGCTGAAGATCGGGCGGACCAGAAAGTCCTGGAGTGTGCCCGGATGGACCCGGGCGCTGACCTCCATGAGCTTCTGCAGGTAGATGATCTGATGGTCGCTCCAGTAGCCGATGTTCGCCCAGGGGTTGTTCGGCTCGGGGATTTCCCAGTCGATGCCCTGGCGGGTGATCCGATACGGGTTGTAGCCATCGACCGTTGTCGCGTTCACAAAGGTCGAGATCATGCCCTCGATGTACTCGGGGTAGGACCAGGCCAACGCCTCCCAGTTCTGGAAGATGTCGCGCCAGTTGCCTTCGTAATCCAGGCGCCGGGTGCCATCTGGATTCTTGACCTTGATGGCGAAGCGGTTCCACGGCCGGCTGGGGTCGCCATGTCGCCGGCTAAAGGACAGGGGGAGATAGGCGTAGGCCAGGCGGACCAGATCCGGCGCGCCGGCGGCCTCCGCCCGGGCGTGCAGCTCGGCGATCCCCAGAGTTGGCGGCAGCCCCGCGAAGAAGTCCGCATGGGTGGCGTGGACGACCCGGTTGCGGCCGGTGACAAAGGCGACGAAATCCTTCGCCTCGACCTGGTACTGGTCGAAGAAGACGCCCCCGCGCATGCAGTTGAACATGACGTTGGCGAAGTGGCGGGCGTCGGTGAGGGCGCTCCCGCTCGCCTGCAAGCCATCCGCGCTGGCGACGAGGTTCTTCAGGGCGGCCGTGCCGGCCTCGATGTCGCGCTCGATCTCGGCGAGCAGCCCGGGCCGGTCGCCACGCAGGCGGCGGGCGAGGCGGACGATATCAGCGCTGTCCTGGCTTACCTCGGCGACCAGATGCCAGGTCTGCTCGGCGCCGGGCGCGAGCGCGAGGGTGGTGTGGACGAAGTAGGCGCCCCGCTGGCCGCGCGTCTCGGTTTCGAGCGTGATGCCCTGGCCGGAACGGAAGCGGTCGAGCTGGGCCGATGAGACCAGATACTCGGCCCTCTCCAGGCCAAGCTGGGCCACCGTCGTCGCCAGGAGCGACTCGCTTGGCTCGGCCAGATCGGACAGGGTCGCGTTGAGCGAGAAGATCGCCAGCCCGGTCGCGGCGTCCACCTCCGCCCGCTTGTAGGCGTCCAGGAGCTGGCTGAATTCGTTCTGGGTGTTCGGGCTGATGTTGGCCGGGAGCAGATTCTGCAGGCCATCGAGCAGTTCGATGGAGCAGGGGGATGTCCCCGAATTGACCAGCCAGCTCGTCTTGACGAGGCCAAAGGCGTCGCTGCTGCGCCAGGCGTAACAATAGGTCAGCCCCAGGCTGTGGTTGATCTCCTCGAAGACCAGGGCGGTGCCGGCCACGTTCTTATAGAGGTTGCGCTCAAGGGTGTAGATCCCCCGTTGTTCAGCCGAGAACGGCTCCCACAGGCTGGTCCGCTCGGCGCGGGTGACCAGCAGGATGGTTTTGGGGCCGGTATGCTCGCTGCTCTCGGTCAGCTTGTCGTCGGTGTAGTACGGGAAGAGGGCCTGCTCGGCGCTGACCCGGCCGGCGGACAGCCCGCCGGTGGACGAGATGAACAGCCAGTGATTGGAGCTGCTGACGACGCTCATGAAGAACGGCGGCATGGCGTCGTAGTTGTGGATCCTGTAGAACGTGTCGCCCAGCAGGGTGACATACTCTCCGCTCACGCTCTGTTGCGCCAGGTGTTGCTGTGTTTCACCGATGAAGATCGGGCGTGTTGTGTGGGTCACGATTGGGGCTCCTGCTTCCGCCGCGCGGGCGCGTTTGGCCCTTGTCCGGGGGAGAAATGTTGCGGACTAGATTGTACGTGGCCGCTCGGCACACCCATCAAGAAACGATACATCCCGGCGAAGCCGGGATGTATCGTTTCTTGAAAACCTTTTAGGCCGCTTGCCCCGCAATCCAGCCGGTCGTCCAGGCGGCCTGAAAGTTGTAGCCGCCGGTGATGCCGTCGATATCGAGCACCTCGCCGGCGAAATACAGGCCCGGGCAGATCCGGCTCTCCATCGTCCGGAAATCGACCTCGTCCAGGGCGATTCCGCCGGCGGTGACGAACTCCTCTTTGAACTGGCCCTTGCCGACGATGCGGAGCAGCTCGCCGGTCAGCGTGCGGACCAGCGCTTCTGCATTCGCGCGGGG
>JAGOCU010000225.1 GCA_017998555.1 Thermoflexales bacterium | reverse complement strand
ACGCTCAGGATCGGCTTGCCCAGAATCCGGGAGAGGTGGGACTCTTCGGCGATCTGGACCGGGTGGGCCAGGTGGTCGTCGGGATAGCCCGGATAGAAGGTGTGCTTGTCTGCCCCGGGCGCGCGCGAGACTTCCTGATGCATCGTTCCGCCCAAAGCCACATTCACGATCTGCGCCCCGCGGCAGATTCCGAAAAACGGGCGGGCTTCATCCACCAAAGTTCGGATCAGGGTGAGTTCGGCCCGATCGCGCCCGTCATCAATCCCGCCGGTTTCGGGCTCGCGCTCAGCGCCGTAGCGGGCCGGATCGATGTCGCCGCCGCCCGACAAGAGCACCCCGTCCAGCGTCGCGGCGATGGCCCGAACCGCCGCATCCGGCAGATTGTAGGGGATGAGCACCGGCAGCCCTCCCGCGCGCTCAATCCCGGTGACGATCCCGTCGACCAGCGTATCCAACTCGGCCCGGATCGGATCGCTGGCCGAATGGGTCGTGATGCCAATCAGAGGACGCTTCATGCCTGGGTTACCTCACGAACGAGTTTGTTGAGATCGTAATCCGACGCAGGCGCCGCCGCCCTGAGCGCGTCGTAGGCCGCAAAGAAACGAGCAAGCTTCTCTTGCTTCGAGCCAGGCTCGGGCGCGATGTCAATCCCGCCGATCAGCAGCATTCGGGCGAGCAACTCCTCGAAGCCCTCCTGGTTGAAGTAGGTGACACCCTGGAACTCGTTCACCCGCCAGTGATTGCGCACGTCCGGATCAGCCGTCAACGCGCGAAGAATGGCCGGCGCTTCGGACGCCGTCTTGCGGTGCCAATCCTGATGGGTGACCAGGGCCTTGACCAGCGCCGTCGCGCGCCAGGCCTCGTCGCTCGAGCGCCCGAAGTCGCGCAGGGCGGCCTCGATGATGCCGCTCAGCCGCCATTCGTCCATCCGCGCCCGGGCCAGCCCGGCCGCGTTCGCCGTCTGCCCCTCCGGCGCGAACTGACCCAGCATATGGGTGAACAGCCAGGGCAGGCTGAAACTCCACTTCTCTGGTGTGTCGATGACGTCCTGGGTCGCGAGCGCCCGCTCGACTTCGAGCCGCGATTCGCGGGCGGCGGCCGCGATGGCCTCCGGGCTCGTCTTCGCCCCGGCCAAAGCCGACGCCTCGGCATACAGCGCGCGACAGCGGGCCTCGAGTGTGTTCAGCAGGCCTTCGGGCGGCGTCGGCGCCGCAGCCAGCAGCTCGTTGAAGTGGCGGGCATTCACCAGGGCCCGATACGCGCCATGCAACGGCTGGAGCCAGGCCATCCGGATGGCCTCCTCGATGTCGGGCACACCGCCGCCGGCGAGGGCCGCGTTCAGCGACGCATAACGACCGTCTGTATCTACCACCTCGCGGAAACCCGTGAAGGCCTGGCACTCATATGGCCCGAGATCAAAGGTCATCCCATTGGCGACGATATCGCGCGAATTGCGCAGATACTCGAGCCCGTTGAACTGATCGCGGAAGATCACATAGCGATCCGCAGAATCGGTCAGCCGCAGCCCTTCGCCCAGCGCGCGGGTGACCAGCGTCTTCGCGTCGCCATCGCCGGTCTTCTGGGCAAAAGCGACCGAGTGCTTGACGCTGCCGCGGGTCGTGGCCTGCCGGTTGTTGAAGAGGAACAGACCGCGCTCGGCCCCATCACCGTTTGAATAGGCGTAGACGTTTTCATCCACGCGGCCCCCGTCAGCAACAAAGTCATAGAGCAGGAAGTTATCCGAGCCGGCGAAGACGCGCCGCTTCTTGAGGATCGGGACAATGACCCGCTCATGATGCGCGATAAAACCCGCGTCGGGAACTTCGTTGTAGTAGGCCCGGCGGTACTCCATGCCGTATTTCTCGGTGAAGCCCTCAAACTGCCCGTGCCCAAGCATCGGCAGGCCGGGGAGTGTGGCCGCCATCGCGCACACGCCGAAATACTTGTCGGCCTTGCCAAACTGCTCGACCGCCGTCTTCTCGTCCGGGTTGTTCAGAAAGTTGACATACCGGTTGATGATCTGCGGGTCGAACTCGAGCGTGTCGCGCATCACCCGCCGGTAGCCGGCGTTGTCCTCGTCGCGCAGCATGATCATGAACGCGCTGTTGTAGACCCGATGCATCCCCAGGGTTCGAACGAAGTAACCTTCCAGCATCCAGAAGGCCTCAGCCAGCAGGAGCGTCTCAGGCGCCTCAATGGCGGCCCGATCGACGACTTCGCGCCAGAACTCCCTGGGCATCATGGCGTCGAAGTCGGCCTTGGACATCGCGTGCGACGCGCGCGAGGCGATTCCCGTGCCACTGCCCGGCTCGGGGTACCACAGGCGCTGGATGTGGCGCTTGGCCAGGACCATCGCGGCGTCGAAGCGGATGATCGGAAACTGCTTTGCCACGTTGAGAATGGACTGGATGACCTGCTCGCGGGCAACCGGGTTGAGGTAATCGATCTGGGCGGTGTCGTTCCAGGGCAACCCCGTCCCATCGTTGCCGTGATACAGGTAGCTGGCCGCGCGGGTGGCCGAATCCACGCGCTTGAAAGCCACCGCCGCATCCGTGCGATCGTAGTAGTGGTCGTCGAGATACACCTCGATCCGCGGATCGGACGACAGGTTCGGACCGTTGTAGGTGTAGTTCGGATACGGCGGCTGGGCCGATGACAGAAACCACTCGGGGTGCTCGGCCACCCAGGTTGAGTCCAGACCCGTGTGGTTGGGGACCATGTCGCTGGCGAGGCGAATGCCGCGCTTCCAGGCCCGGGCCTTGAGATCGGCCAGCGCGGCGTCGCCACCCAGATCGGCCGCGATGACGTAGTCCTTGAGCGAGTAAGCCGAGGCGATCGCCTCGGGGTTGCCCATCTTCTGTTTGATGGTCTGGCTGGCCGTGCTGCGCTCCCACAGACCGATCAGCCACAGGCCGGTGATCCCCCAGCGCGCGAGCTGGTCGAGCTCGGCATCTGGGATTTGATCGAGCCGCGTGATCGGTCGGCCGTACTTCTTGCCAAGCTGATCAAGCCAGACATAGCTGCTCTTGGCGATCATGACCACGTTGGGCATCCAGGCCTGATCGAGGGTATAGGCCTCGGGCTCGTAGAGGGCTCCCGGAGCGCCGGGAGCTCCCGACGGGACGCCGGCGCCTTCCGGCAGAGCGCCCCCGGCCATGTCAGCGAAGAACGCCGGGTCAAAACGGGGCGGCTGGGCCGGCCGGTTGCCATCGTTCGCGAAGCCCGTCTCGCCCCGTCCGGCCAGCATCGCCCGGCCTTCCTCCCGAATGATGTCGAGTCCCACCAGCAGCCGGTTGATCAATGCAATCTGATCGCCCAGCAGGGTCGCCCACACGGCGCGAATGATGTCGAGCTGTCCCTCGAGCGAGAAGGGGCTGGCGTCGATCGGGGCGCGCAGCGCAGCGAACAGGCTGAGCTTTCCGCGCGGAGTGTCGACACTGGCTTGCCCATCAAAAAACTCGGGCAAGCGGGCCATCATCTGGGCGTACTGGGTGGCCTCGCGCAGGCGCGTGTCGTCAAAGAGATCGCGATACGGCGAAAACGCCGGGTTGCTGTTGGCCAGCCAGACCAGGGTCATTTCCTCGAGCACGATCTCCGGATTCGGCGTGCCGTCGGTGGACGCATTCAGATACTGTTGCGCGGTGAGCGCGCCCAGGAAAACAGACTGGGCGGGGAAGACTTCGACGAAGTCCCGCAGGGCGCGCTGGACGGCGGCCTCGCCCACCGCATCGGTCAAATGGTCGAGGGCATCCCGCAGCACATTCGGGTTGCGGGCGCGCTTGAAGCGCGCGATGGCGATGTGGGCGAGCTCGTGGATGAGGCCCATCGCGTTGATGTCGGAGGCGCGGGCGGGCAGCCCGGCCGCGCTGATCCGCTGGGCGACCTGTTGCGCGGCGTAGTAGTTGGCGAATACGAGGTCGCCATTGGTGGCGAAAAGTGTCTGGTCGATCTGAAACCGGTCGCGCGCGCTGCGGTTAATGAGTAATTCAAGCATCTGTCCCCCAGGGGTCGATGAAAAGCGGTTGAAACGATACCGGCATTGTAATGTGGCAACCCGCACATACAATCAATACCTATGCCCCACCGCGTCCAGGTCATCGACTCGCATACCGGCGGCGAGCCTACCCGCATCGTCATCGCCGGCGGCCCCGAACTCCCCAATCTCCCGATGGGCGCCGCCCGCGCGCGCCTGCGCGACGCCCACGATTGGTTGCGCCGGGCCGTTGTGCTCGAGCCGCGCGGATCGGATGTGCTGGTCGGCGGACTGCTATGCGCGCCGTCCGATTCCGGTTGCGCGGCCGGGATCGTCTTCTTCAACAACGTCGGCTATCTCGGCATGTGCGGCCACGGCACGATCGGACTGCTGGTCACCCTCGCCCACCTGGGCCGGATTGAGCCCGGCACGCATCGGATCGAGACGCCGGTCGGGATCATCACCGCCACCCTGCACGACGCGCACACCGTCACGGTCCGCAACGTGCCGGCCTGGCGCGCGCACAAGCGCGTGGCTGTCGATGTGCCGGGCATTGG
>JAGOCU010000224.1 GCA_017998555.1 Thermoflexales bacterium | reverse complement strand
CGGTCGCGCCGCAGCACACGCAGATGTCGGTCTCGGGGTTGACTTGCATCTCGTAGCGATTGCGATACAGGTCGGCGATCGCCATGCGCAAGGGCTTGGCCCCATAGGTGATGGCGTACTGGTTGACATCGGCCATGATGGCCCGGGCGGCGGCTTCCTTGACCTCCATGGGCGCGGGCCAATCCGGGAAGCCCTGGGACAGGTTGACGGCGCCGTGGGCGTTGGCGACACGCGTCATCTCGCGAATGACTGACTCGGTGAACTGGTTGGTAATGGCCGAAGTGCGCATGGGCGCGGATTCTACCCGCTGCCCGCTTCGATTCAGTGGCCTCCATCTGGGGAGCGCCCGCGCGATCGTCGACCAGCATGGCGCCTGCAATGTCGCCTGACAGGATCCCAGAACAGTGCCACACGCGCCAATTGCCGACTGTCTCCTGTTGAAGTGCAGGCCCGAAACCAGGGCGGGGGCGTAATGGGCGCGGAGCCGCTGACTTTGCAAGAGCCATGCGTCAACCGGCACGTCGCGTTGCGCAAAAAGAATGGGCGTAGAATTCCGCGCTATGTCTAGCCAAACGCAGTCCTCCGTGATTGTCCGCGCGCTATTCGCAGCGGTCGTGCTCACCCTCGCCGGGTGCGGGGCGGCCGCGTCCGCGCCGCCGGCGGCTCCTACGGCCAAACCGGCCGCCACCGCCGTGCCCGCCGCCACCGCGGCGCCTGCCGCCTCCGGAACCGTGGTCTGGATGGTCTCGGGCGACAACATCGAGTTCGACGCTTACAAGCGTATCGCCGCCGCATTCGAGGCGGCCAACCCCCGGATCAAAGTGGACCTGGTGTACATCCCGGCCAGCGGCGACTATCGCAACCGCCTTGATGCGGACATTGCGTCCGGCGCGCCTGCCGACGTCGTGTTTATGAACTACCAGCGTTACGCGCCGTTCGCGGCCAAGAATCAGCTTGCCCCGGTGGGCGACTATTTGGCCCGTTCAACCGTGGTGAAGGAATCCGACTACTATCCCGCCGCCCTCAACCCGTTGAAGTGGCAGGGCAAGACCTGGTGCATCCCTGCCAACATGTCCAGTGCCGTCATCTTCTACAACAAGAAGCTCTTTGACGAGGCAAAGACCGCATACCCAAAGGAAAACTGGTCGTGGGATGAATTCGTGACCAGCGCGCGGGCGATCTCACACGATGACAACCGCCTTGGCCGCATATATGGTTATGGCACCGAGATCAGCCTGTTTCGCGTGGCGCCGTATGTGTGGAGCGCGGGTGGCGAGATCGTCGATTCCGCCGACGCCCCGACCAAACTCACACTGGATAGTGACAAGGCGATGACCGCCATCCAGCGCTATATCGATCTGCAGGTGAAGTATCAGGCCGCGCCCAGCGCGGTGGCGGAGAAGGCCGAGGATTCGCTCACGCGTTTTATGAATGGCAAGCTTGGCATGTACATGGATAGCCGGCGCGTCGTGGCCCTCTTTCGCGACACCATCAAGGACAGCTTCGACTGGGACGTGGTGGCGCTGCCCAGCCAGGGCCAGACCGTGTCCATCCTGCACTCTGACGCCTATTGCATGCCGGCCGGCGGCAAGAACAAGGATGCAGCCTGGAAGCTGATCGAGTTCGCCGCCGGCCCGCAGGGGCAGACCACGATGACTCAAATCGGCCGGCTGGTGCCGTCGCTCAGGGCCATCGCGGAGTCGCCCGTATTTCTGGATCCAAAGGTCAAACCCGCCAACAGCAAGGTCTGGCTGGAAACGCCCTTGCGCGCGGTGCCGATCAACAAGAATTGGCCGGCCATCGAAACCGCCATCACCAAAGAACTAGAAAAAGCCTATTACGGGGTCCAGCCGGTCAAGGATGCCGTGCAGACCGCCGGGAAACAGACCGCGGAATTGCTCAAGTAGGCCCGCTGACGCCTTCCCCTGAAGCGATATCCCCCGCCTCGGCACGTTCCGGGGCGGGGGATGCTGCTTTCAGGTAGATTACCCACCCGTGGACACGTTTCGCCAGTACCGATTCCTGCTGCTTCCGTTCGTCGTCGGGACGATCGTGCTCGTGGCGCTTCCGGCCGGGCTGGCCCTTGGACTGTCCTTCACGGACTATGACGCGCTCTCGGCCCCGAACTGGGTGGGCCTGTCGAACTACACGCATCTGCTCGACGATCGCGTCTTCAACATCGTCCTGGGCAACTCGATCTACTTTTTGGTTCTGAGCGTGCCACTGCGCGTGTTGGGCGCGTTTGGCCTGGCGCTGTGGCTGGGCGGCGAGCGCCGCGGCACCGGCGGCTACCGCGCGATTGTGTATCTCCCCACCGTTATTCCGGACGCGGCAACGGCCCTGATGTGGCTGTGGATCGTCAACCCGCTTTACGGCCCGATCAATCTGCTCTTGAAGTCGCTGGGTCTGCCGCAGCCCGGCTGGCTGGCCGATCATGAAAGCGCGCGGTTTGTGTTTGTGATGATTGCCTGTTTGCAGATCGGCGAGGGATTTGTCGTGGCGCTGTCCGGGTTGAAGGGCATCCCGCGCAGCTACTATCAGGCGGCCCAGGCGGATGGCGCCGGCGCGCTGGCCCTTTTCCGGCACGTCACGCTGCCCCTGGCGCTTCCCTGGATCGCCCTCGTCGCTGTGCGGGACACGATCTTCGCCCTGCCCTGGACCTTCGCCGTCTCATCGATCATGACCGGCGGCGACCCGTTCTACACGACCCTGTTTCTGCCGCTATACGCCCGAATTCAGTCGGTGGATTATCTGAAGTTCGGATTGGGCGCGGCGGCGACCACGCTGATGATCCTTCTGGCCGCGCTCGCGCTCGGGCTGATCGGGCTGGCCGCCCGTCGGGGATGGTATGCGGACGAAGTTTAGGGCCTTGCGTGCGAAGACCGTCGGGTGGCATCTGCTGTCGGTCGCGATCGTTGCCGTGTTTGCCGCGCCCCTGTTATTCGCGTTGTCCCTGTCCCTGCGCCAGATCGATCGGACCCTTCCCACCACGATGGAATGGCTGCCCAATCCGATCGTGCTGGGCAACTATGCCCGGGCGCTGGCCGATGGCAATCTCATCCGCTATGGACTGAACTCGCTGCTTGTCGTCGCCGTGACCCTGCCCGTCACGCTCGTGGTGGCTTCCTGGGCAGGGCTGGCCATGGCCCGCGGCGGGCACGCCGTCCAGCGCCGCATGGTCGCCTTCTGTGTCGTCGCGCTGCTTATCCCGCACAGCATGATCTGGCTCCCGCGCTTCCTGATGGTCAAGTGGGTGGGGCTGATCGATTCGCCTTTCGCGCTGATGTTGCCGGCCCTGATGGGGACCAGCCCGCTCTTTGCGCTCTTGTTCTACTGGGCCTTCCGGCGCCAGCCGGCCGACCTCTTCGACGCCGCCGCGATAGATGGCGCGGGCGCGCTGCGCGTGTGGTGGTCGATGGCCTTTCCGCTGGTCGGGCCGACCGCGATGGCGGTCGCCGCGCTGACCTTCTTGTACTTCTGGGGCGACTACATCGATCCGCTGCTGATGATCAAGTCGCCGGCGCGCTATACCTTGCCGGTCGGATTGTCGATCCTGCAGCAGTTTGACAAGACCCGCTGGCCGCTGGTCATGGCCGCGGCGGTGCTCTACGCGCTGCCCTCTATCGGCGTCTTTCTGGCCGCCCAACGCTATTTTCTCTCTGGCCGGCGCATGCTCTGGCTGTCCTGAAGCCTGGCCAGAATCGCAATCGTCCGGCGAAGCCGGAGGATCGCGATTCTTACACTCACCGGCCGACGCGGGGGAGCATCAACCGGCTCGTCTCGGTGAACGCCCGCAGGGGCAGCTCGACCATCACGGGGGCATACAGCATCGCGTCAAACGCGAGGCGCAGGATTCCCTCGCCCGGCGCGTCGAAGACCTCCCGGGTGAGAAGAGGCAGCCGCGCATCAAAAGCCCCGCCTGCATCCGGGAAGATCAACCCGACTCGGCGCCCATTCACCGACGCCACGATCGGAAGGGCGATCAGGCCGGCCGGCAGGGCGCTCCGCCCGGCGAGCGTGCCCGTCACCCGCACCGTCTGGGCCAGATCGCCAAAGGCGAGCGCCGTCGCCGCCGCCGTCGCGGTCAGGGTGACCGGGATCGCGCGTTGGGCCGCCGGGATCGTCTCCCAGGCCAGCCAGTTGCCGGCCTGATCGGTGATCGTGAACGCCAGCGACACGCTGGGCGCGCCGTACGGGTCGAGGGCGCCCACATAGCCATCCACTCCGGCCGTGATCGCCAGCGGCGCCCAGCTTGCGCCTTCGTCCAGGCTGTAGCGTCCCTCGGTCTGGGCGATCGGCCAGCCCGCGCCCGTCATCGCCACGGTCAATGAGAGTGGAACGTTGGGCAGATAGCGTTGCGGCAGGTCCAGACCCGTGACGACGGGCGGGCGTGGATCGGCCGCGGGCAGGACAAACCCGGCCGCGATGCGATTCAGCCGCCCGATCCCCGTGGCGTGGGTCGATGAGATCATGACCCGGTACTCCCCCGGGCCGGCCAGCGGGATCGATTCGGTCGCGCGATCTGCGCATTTGGCGCGGGTCTCGCACAAGG
>JAGOCU010000013.1 GCA_017998555.1 Thermoflexales bacterium | reverse complement strand
TGCGATGCCAGGCCGATCTTGTTGCGCTGGGCGCGGTGCCCGGTGATGCCGTATCGGTGCGCTTCATCGCGCACACGCTGCAGGAGATAGAGCGCCTGCGACTGACGGGGGAGCAGAATCGGGTCGCCGGTCGCGGGTTTGAAGACCTCCTCCTCCCGCTTGGCCAGCGATATGACCGGCACGACATGGAGCAGGTCGAACGACTTCAGGACTTCAACGGCGACGCCGAGCTGGCCCTTTCCGCCATCGATGACCAGGAGGTCGGGCAGGACGCTGAACGACGCATCGATCTTGGCCGTCTTCCTGCCCGGATCGGCGCCCGGCTTCTCCTCTGACGCGCGATCTTTCCAGCGCTGGAATCGCCGGCTGAGGGCCTGCCGCATGGATTCGAAGTCATTGGGGCCCTGGATGTCCTTGATGTTGAACTTGCGATAGTCGGCTTTGCGAGGCTGGCCATGCGCGAATACAACCATCGCCCCGATCATGGCGGTGCCCTGGGTATTGCTGATGTCAAAGCACTCGATGCGGGTGGGGAGGCGGGGCAGGTCAAGCGCGTCCTGCAGTTCCTTCAGGGTTGATTCTTGACGATGCGAGTCGGCGTCCCATTGGGCCTTGAGAGCGGTCAGCGTTTCGCCCGCGTTCTGGCGGGCGAGATCGAGCAGGTCCTGGTCGTTCTTGTCCCGGGCCAGGTTGACCCGGACCGCGCTGCCGCGGCGCTGACCGAGCCAGTTCTCGATGATGTTGGCCTCTTCGATCTGAGCGGGCAGCAGAACATCGGGCGGGACATGCGCGGCCTCGCCATAGAACTGGGTGAGGAAGGAGTTGAGTACGGTCGGGTCATCCTCACCTTCGGCCCCATCCAGAACGAAGTACTCCTGGCCGAGCAGTTTGCCGCCGCGGATAAACAGGACCTCGACACAGGTATCGCCCTCATCACGGGCAAAGGCAATGACATCCTGATCCTTCATGCTTCCGTTGACGATGCGCTGTTTTTCAGTGACATGCCGGACCGCCTTGAGCTGGTCGCGGAATCCGGCGGCGCGCTCAAATTGCAGCGCGGTTGCCGCCCGGTTCATCCGGTCTTCCAAGTCATTGATCACGCCATCCGAGCGCCCATCCAGAAAATCGCACAGACGCTGGATCGTGGCCCGATACTCGGCCCGGCTGATTGCGCCGATGCACGGCCCGCTGCAGAGCTTGATGTCGTGATACATGCAGGCCCGCTTGTCGAGCCCGGTGATGTCCCGATCGCAATTCAGAAATGGAAACATCCGCCGCAGCGTGTCGCGGGTGCGATAGACCGCGTCGGCATTGGTGAACGGGCCGTAGTAGCGCGCGCCATCCTTTTCCATTCGGCGGGTCACGACGACTGTTGGAAAAGGGTCCTGCCAGGTGACCTTGAGATACGGGTAGCGCTTGTCGTCTTTGAGCCGGATGTTGTAGCGCGGTTTGTAGCGCTTGATGAGCTCGGCTTCCTGGATCAGGGCCTCGAGTTCGCTGCCGCGCACAACAAACTCAATTCGGGCGATGTCGCGGACCAGCCTTCCGGTCTTGGGGTACTGGATCCAACTGGCGGGATTGAAGTACGAGCGCACCCGGTTGCGCAAGTTGACCGCCTTGCCGACATAGATCACATCGCCCTGGGCGTTGTAATACAGGTAGCAGCCCGGGGTTGTGGGCAGGGTCCGTACGGTGGGCTCGAGATGTTCTGGAATCGACATGTAGAACGGATGTTCGTATTGTAGCTGGATGCCCCGGCTGGTCTCGCAAATTCTCCGGAAGAACTCCTAACAGAACTTCCTGCGGAGGCCATATCCCCCGGCGAAGCCGGGGGATATGGCCTCCGCAGGGCAGGTATTGTTGGTGGCACTAAGCCAAACTCAGGGCGGCTGCAAACCGTTCGATGAACGCGTGGCTGGCGTCAAGATTGAGGTGCTCGGCGCGACAGGCGATCGCCTCGGCCCGCGCGAACCCGGCATCGCTCAAAAACGAGGCGGCACCGAGGCCCGCGCCGTTGGCGATGCTTTCGACGATTTCCGGCCGCACGGGCGGCAACATGCCAAGCTCGAGCGCGTCGCGCGGATCGACCTGCCCGCCAAAGGAGCCCGTCAGGATGACGCGGTCCAGATCGACGGCCGAAAGCGAAAGCGTTTCGAGCAGGATGTCAATGGCCGCTCGAATGGCGCCCTTGGCCTTCTGCAGATCGCGCACATCCCATTGGGTCAGAGCGATCCGATCACTGAGCTGGACGCGACGGTCTTTCACCAGCGGGTGATCGCCGCGCAGGCGCCCGTTTGTTTCAAGCGCTCCCGCTTCTCGAAGCGTTCGGATGGCGCTCAGAAGACCCGTTCCAGTGAGCCCGATCGCTTCGGCGCCCCCAATGGTCTCGAGCAGAAACCCGGGTCCTGACCGCTCGACTCGAATGACCGCGCCCTCCACCGCCCGGCTGCCGCAGGAGATGTTGACGCCTTCGAAGGCGGGCCCGGCCGCGGTAGAGGTGGTGAGGATCCGTTGGCCGTCCGTCAGCATGATTTCGCCGTTGGTTCCGAGGTCGACGGCGAGGGTGGGGCGGGTCGCCGTGTCAAAATCGAAATGGGCCAGACAGGCCAGGGCGTCCGAGCCCACAAAGCCGCCGATCAGCGGCGGCAGGCTGATCCGCGCGCTGGCCGGAAAGATCCCATCCAAAGCATGTTCGGCAGATAGGATTGCGGAGCGGCTGTGCGGCTCGAACGGAAGGGTCGCCAGGCTGGCGACCGGAAGGCCCAGAAGCAGATGATGCATGGCGGGGTTGCCGACCACGCACACGCGTTGGATGCGGCGCAGCACGGCCCGCGGCAATTCCAAAGCCTGCACAGCCTGGTTTATCGAAGCAATGGCGAGGCTGCGCAAACGCCATTGGTCCTGCGCGCTGTTTTGGGCGGCGGCCAGGCGCGAGATCACATCGGCCCCATAGGTGCCTTGTTGATTGAGGCTGGCGGCCCCGACGCAGACCTCGCCTGTGTCCAACAGAGTGAGGAAGGCGGCTACCGTGGTCGAACCCAGATCGATGGCCACGCCCAGTGGCGCGGAGGGTCGGGATCTGTACGCGTCGCTCGCGTAGAAAGCCTTTGCCGAGTAAACGGCGACGGGCGCAAGCACAACCACCGCGTCCGTTTCGACCCGCGCGCAGCAGGCGAGCCGATTGTTCAGCGCCAGTTCCTCGGGCGTGAGCTGCCTTAACTCGACCTCTCCGGGCGGCGCGATTCCGGCCTCAACCAGCACCCGGCACTTGCCGCAGGTGCCCCGTCCGGCGCAGGGCTGCTCCAGCGGCAACCCACTCTCGGCGATGGCGTGGCCGAGCAGCGTGCCGGCCGGAACGGCTACCGCTCGCGTCGTACTGCCATAGAGGACCGTCAGGGTTGGCATATCACGTGCGCGTCCAGAATTCAGCGCTCAAAGAGAGTCTGGCGAACTTCTTCGCCAGGCGCAATGATCAGAAAGTCATCCCCGATGCCGTCCGCGCCGCCAGCGCCAGCCGCCGCCTCCGCGATATCGGAAAGGCCGGCCAGCAGGCGCCGCAGATAATCACCCGATCCAAGCCGTTCCTCGTAGCGCATCCCCCAGCGCGCGCAGTATTCGGCAATTTCCAGCGCCCGTGGCCGCACGGCTTCCATCGCCTGCGGGTCCTGGCCGATCAGGATGAGTCGCCGGTAGTGCCGATATTGCATGTCCATCAACCAGGCGGCGGTCTCGGCGCCATGTTTGCGCTCAAGCGCGATGCTCTCGTCCAGCGGGTTCTTGCCGCTGGCGATCCATCCGGGCGATAGAAAATAGGTGCCGGGCTCGTCCTCCATCTGGGTCTGGTAGGCCGCGTGTGAGCCCAGCAGGATGGCGATGCAGTCCGGGCTGCGCGGGATTAGGAGCGTATGCTCTCGCGCTTGCACGCCGTGCAAGCCGTTTCCGCACAGGCCATAGGCGAGCGCGACCAGGCTGGGCCGCTCAAGCCCGTCGATGGCGGTCTGAATGGCTTGGCGCAGGTTCGCCGGGCGCGCATGCAAGCCCTCATCCAGAAACGCAACGTTGATTGCGTGATCCTTGGGTAAATTCGCCTCCAGCCAGGCCCGAAACACAGGGCAGGCCAGAATCATGACAGGAGGCGGATCGCTTCCGTTTGTTTCACGCGTGAGATGTCTGGAAGTTGGGAGCATTTGGCAACCCACACTCACGCTTTCGCCGCCGCCGCCTTCTGGCGGGCGCGAAACGATTTGATCCAACGCATGGAGTACGCGTCATGACCCATCAGAAGGTCGCAGGCCAGGAGGGCGGTCTGAATTTCGGCAACCGTCGGATCCGTGATGGCCGACGTCAGGCCGCGCGAAATGGCCAGCGCGAGGAAAGCGGCGTTGAGGATCTTGCGATCAGGCAGACCAAATGAGACATTGCTGGCGCCCAGGCACATGTTGACGCCCAGCTCAGCCTGGATCAACAGAATCGACTCCAGCGTGATCCGGGCGGCCTGGTCATCGGCGCTCACCACGAGCGCAAGCGGATCGATCAGGATGTCCTCGACGGCGATGCCGTGGTCTCCCGCCCGTTTGATCAGGTTTTCGGCCGTCATCAGGCGCTCCCGGGCGGTGGCCGGCACACCCCTGTCGTCGGTGAGCACGCCGATGATGGCCGCGCCATACTGATGGGCCAATGGGAAAACGACGTCCATCATTCTCTCCTCGGCCGTGGTTGAGTTGATCAAGGCCTTGCCGGGGTAGACCGCCAAGGCCGCCGCGAGCGCGTCCGGGTTGGCGCTGTCAAGGCACAGCGGCAGCTTGACGGCGTCCATGACGGCCAGCGTTGCAGCGCGGAGCAGGGCAGGCTCCTCGCATCCGGGCACGCCTGCGTTGACATCCAGCACGTGGGCGCCCGCCTTCGCCTGGACGCGGGCCTCATCCTGGATCAGGCTGAAATCCCCGGCGGCCATGGCGTCGGCCAATTTCTTGCGGCGGGTGGGATTGATCCGTTCGCCAATGATGACAAAAGGGCGAACTGGGCCGATCACGATGGTGCTGTCGTTCAGCGAGAGGGTCGTGTCCATCATCGGCCTCAGGCGCCCATCAACGTGTGAGCAAGCCGGACGGCGCGGCTTGCGTCGGGTGAGTAGCCGTCGGCGCCGATTTGGCTGGCGTATTCGGCGTTGACCGGGGCGCCGCCCACCATGATCTTGATGGTGTCGCGCAGCCCGGCCTGGCGTATGGCATCAATGGTCGTCTTCATATAGGGCATGGTGGTGGTCAGCAGGGCGGACAGGGCGAGGATGTTCGCGCCCCCGGTTCGGATGGCTTCGACGATCTTGTCAGCGGACACGTCTACTCCGAGGTCCCTGACTTCGAAGCCCGCGCCCTCGAGCATCAGCGCCACAAGGTTCTTGCCGATGTCGTGCAGGTCGCCCTTGACCGTGCCGATCAAGACCGTTCCCGCCGGTTGATCGCCACCGCTCTGCAAATGCGGCTTCAGAATGGCCAGGCCGGCCTGCATGGCGCGGGCCGAGATCAGCATCTCCGGGACGTAATAGTCGCCCTCCTCAAAGCGCCGGCCGACCTCCGCCATTGCGGCGATCATGCCATCGTTGAGAATGGCGTTCGGCGCCAGTCCTGCGTCGAGAGCGGCCTGGATCGCGGCCTTTGCGCCCGGCATGTCGCCCTCGAGGACGGCTTCAAAAATCGCGGCGAGCTTGGGGTCCATGTGTGTCCTTATTCCAGTCCAACGGAATACATCGCCAGGATGTTCTCGATCGGCACGTCGCTCTGAAAAGACGGATGCCCCGGCGAGAGGACATAGCCGCCACCGCCGCCAAGTTCGCGGATGGCCCGGCGCGTTTCGGCCTTGACATCGTCGACGCTCCCGCTCGGCAAGACACGCTGAGCGCTGACACCGCCCGAGAAACACAGTCGGTCGCCGAATTCGGCCTTGAGCGAAGGATGACTCATCGCAGGCACCTCGGGCTGGACCGGATCCAGGATGTCGACACCCCAGGTGATGAGATCCGGGATGATCTGCCGGACGTTGCCATCGGTGTGGAAGAGCAGTTTTGCGTTGTGTTGATGGGCCAGCGCGGCGAACTTCGTGATGCGCTGGCCCAGGTAGCGCTTGATCATGCGCGGGCTCACGAGCAGCGCGTTTTCGGCCCCGATGTCGTCCGCCAACCGCACGATGTCGATCAGATCGCCAGCGACCTCGAGGATGCGGCGGGTGTATTCGTAGTAGAAGTCGAAGAACCGGTCCAGGATATACGTGGTCAGCTCAGGCTCGGCTGCCATGTCGAGCAGAAGTTGCCCGACGCCGCGGCACAACGTGGCGTGCTGGAAAACCGAGGGCCCGGTCAGCGCGATCGCGAAATCCTCCGCCCAGGGTTCCAATTCGCGGCGCACGCCGGCGTAATCGAACCACTCGGCCTGGGGCCATGGGTAACGGCTGAGCTCCTCAATGGTATTCAGCCCGGCAAGCGGCGGCGCGCCCATGGACCACGCTTTCCCGAAAGCCGTCTCGGTGATGACCTCGTGGTAGCCGAACAGCGGCAGGGGGTCGCCGCACCAGGTGGCGGGGATATTCATGTGGGCGGGTCCGACGTATCGGGGTCCGACCGCGCCTTTGTAGTCAAAGCCGCGCATATCGAAGAGATCGAGATGCATGGCCTTGAGCAGTTCGCGGTCGGTGGAGACCTGCAGGCGGGTTTTGAGCTTTTCAATCACCCACGGGTTGGCCGACATCATCATCGGCACCCGGTCCGCGACCCGGTGATCCAGGGCTGTTCTCAACCGTTCCTTTGAATGCATGGTGGGTTTCGATTTGCGTAATACGCGGGGCGCGGGTGGCTCTCCTTTCGGCGCGCCGCGTTCCGACCATCTTGAACGAGCTCAAATGATAGCCCACCTGGAGACTTGTTCATCGGAGGCGGTGTGGCCCGCTCCGGCATACGCCGGAGCGGGCCACACCGCCTCCGGTTGCCCTGCTCAACGCAATGATCCGCCCTTGAGGGACCGCCGGCCATTCGCGGTATTGGGACTTTGCAACAGCCACGTTTCTGGTTTTGCGGGTCATTGACAGCCGGCGAGGCGCGTGATATATTCGCTTAGTCACAGGTTAGGCGGGCGAAAGCCTGAAGCAGATGAATCCACTGACACAGCGAGGCTAGAACATGGTGAGGATGATTCCCAATGGCGGTAACAATGCGGGCTTGGGCCGCGCATTTTTCGCGCACCGTGCTCCGATCTCCTGGACCGGGGTGGCTGGTTTGCTGACGTGTGACACACAAATGGCATTCTGAGCCCCCTTATCAGACCCCTCTGAGGCCCCCGAGACCGTGAGCAAAACGCTTACGGTCTTTTTTGTTTCCTTTTCCAACAATGTCCTACTTGAAACGTCTTCTTCCATTCATCAAGCCTTTTCGGGGGCGCTTCCTGCTGGTGGGTCTGCTCTCACTCGTCGCCATGGTCATCGGGCAGATCGAGCCACGCCTGATGGGTCTGGCGATCGACGAAGGCGTGCAGAAGCTGGACCTGAATGCGGTTGGGCTGTACATGCTCCTCCTGTTGAGCGCTGTTGTTTGTTTCAGCATCATCAACTACATCCGACAGGTCATGCAGGGCACGCTTGGCACGGACGTCGTCCGCACGCTGCGGAACGCGTTGTTTCGAAAACTGCAATACCAGCCGTACTCGTACTACACGACCATGCCGACCGGTCAAATCATGTCGCGCATGCTGAGCGATCTCGACACCGTCGAGCAGCTCGTGACATTTGGGTTTTCGACCCTGGTGACAGAGGGATTTGCCCTGACCTCCACCCTGGTTATCCTGCTTCTGATCGATTGGCAGTTGGCAATCCTCGTCATCATGCCGATGCCGCTGATCGTGCTGGGCGTGTTTCGTTTCCGGACCCGGATCGACCCGGCCTGGGAAGCCGTGCGCGAGCAGATGGGCAAGCTGACCACGACGCTGCAGGAAAACGTGGCCGGGGTGCGGGTGGTGAAAGCCTTTGCCCGCGAGGGCTACGCCTCGTCGCTGTTTGATCTGCAGAACCGGCTGAATCGGGGCAAGAATGTCGCGCGGGCTCGAATTGAAGCCGAGTACTTCCCGTGGATGGACTTCGTCTCGGGCATGATGTTCATCGTTCTGGTCCTTGCCGGCGCGCACCGCTTGATCGAGGGCACGCTCTCGATGGGGACCTTCTTCTCGTTCAACTGGTACATCTGGGGTCTGATCTGGCCCGTCAGGCTTCTGGGCTGGCTGACCAACATCACCCGCCAGGCGGCGGCGGCCGCGCCTCGGGTGTTCCAGCTCTACGATGCCGCCGAGACGCTGCTCGACAAAGACGTGACCGTGCCGCTGCCGCGCAATGGGCCGGCCCGAGTGACGTTTGAGGATGTCAGTTTCAGCTTTCCGGACGATCCCTCGACAAAAGTCCTGCGCGGGCTGAGCTTTACCGCTGAGCGCGGCGAGACAGTCGCGATTCTGGGCGGCACGGGGAGCGGCAAGTCCTCGGTCATCAACCTGGTGCCGCGCTTCTACGATGTGACCGGCGGGCGGGTGCTGATAGACGGCATCGACGTGCGGGATGTCAAACGGAGTGAACTGCGGCGTCAAATCGGTCTGGTGCCGCAGGAGACCTTCCTCTTTTCGGCGACCCTGCGCGAGAACGTCGCCTTTGGCAACCCGGATGCGACCGAGGCGCAGGTCCTTGCCGCCGCGACGGTCGCCCAGGTGGCCGAATTCGCGGACACGCTGCCCAAAGGCTTTGACACCAAGGTTGGCGAGCGCGGGGTCGGGCTGAGCGGCGGGCAGAAACAGCGCGTGGCGCTGGCCCGGGCCGTGCTGATCGATCCGCGCATTCTGATCCTGGATGAGGCGACGTCGGCGGTTGATACGGCGACTGAGCAGCGCATCCAGCAGGCGATGTCCGAGGTGCTCAAGGGCCGGACCGCCCTGATCGTCGCCCAGCGGCTCAGCACGGTGATGAATGCGGACCGCATCGTCGTCTTGCGGGACGGGCGGGTGGTCGAGGAAGGGACGCACGCCGCGCTGTACGCCCTGGAAGGCGAGTACCGGCATCTCTTTGACATGCAGTTCAAAGGCCAGGAGCACTCCGAGGCCGTTGAGATGGACCTGCTGGCTGTGAAGTAGGTGTCTTGGCAGAAGTCATATCTGAGTTGATATGCCCCGGCTCCGCCGGGCATATCAACTCAGAAAGAAACTCGTGGGAGGGGGACATGCCCCTGATAACTGGAACAAACCTGAGCCAATCCTTCGGGCCGACCGATGTCTTTGCGGGCATCAGCGTCTCGATCGCCGAGGGCGCGCGGATTGGCCTCGTCGGCCCGAACGGGGTTGGCAAGACATCCCTGATCCGGATTCTGGCCGGGGCCGAAAGGCCCGCGGCCGGCGATCTCTCGGTGACGCGCGGGGTAAGGGTCGGCTACTTGCGCCAGGAAGCCATCGACGCCTTTGCCAATCGCGAGGCGAACGTGTGGGATGAAATGTTGACGGTCTTCGCCGACCTGCGCCAGAGCGAGGCGCGCCTGCGCGTGCTGGAGGAGGCGATGACCACCCACGGGCCGCAAGCCGATGCCGCCCTGGCCGAATACGGCACGCTGCACGATGACTTCATGGCCGCCGGCGGCTACGACTATGAGCGCCGGATCAAGAACACGCTCGAGGGCCTGGGCTTCACAGAGGAACTCTGGTTGCTCCCGGCCCGGGCGCTGAGTGGCGGGCAGAAGACGCGCGCGCTGCTGGCCCGCTTGTTGCTTGAACGGCCGGAGTTGCTGATCCTGGACGAGCCCACCAACCACCTCGACATCGCGTCGCTGGAGTGGCTGGAGGGGACCCTGGCCGAATGGCCGGGCGCCTTTGTAGTGGTCAGCCACGACCGTTACTTCCTCAACAAGGTCGTAAATCGGATCTGGGAGATGTCGCCGTCGCGAATCGAGGAATACCGGGGCAACTACACCGACTATCTGGGTCAGCGCGAAGAGCGCTACCAGCGCGAGGTGTTTGTCTTCAACCAGGAGAAGGCCCGCCTGGAGAATGAGGTCCGGCTGGCCAAGATCGATCTGGATGCGGTCAAGGCCGGCAACGACAAGTCGGTGACCTGGGCCAAGGGAAAGCTGAAGCGCGTCACCCGCGATGCGCTGGTCATCGAACAACTCGGCGCGCTTGCGCTGCTGAATGAGCAGTGGATGCTGCTGCGCGAGCGGCTCGAAGGCAGCAGCCGGCCGTGGGGGCTGGAGGAGGCGGAGCGGCGCGTGTCACGGTTGCGGCCGCCCCAGCCTCCCGCTCGGATGTCGTTGACGCTGCAGGCGGAACGTCGCAGCGGCAACAGCGTCCTGAGCGGGGAAGGGCTGACGGTCGGATATCCGGGCGCGCCGCTCTTCGCCGCCGACGACTTCGAGCTGCGCTGGCGCGAGCGCGCTGCGTTGATCGGGCCCAATGGCGCGGGCAAGACCACCTTTCTGCGGGTGGCCCTGGGTGATCTTGAACCGTTGGCGGGCCGGCTGACCCTCGGGGCGAGCATCAAGGTCGGCTACTTTGCCCAGGCGCACGAGTTGCTCAATCCAGCCATGACGGTCCTGGAACAGGCGATCGAGCGCTCGCACGAATCCGGCCAACGCAAGCTGGACGAGGGGCAGGCCCGTTACTACCTGGCGAAGTATCTGTTCAAGGGCGAGGACGTCTACAAGCCGGTCGCCGGTCTGAGCGGCGGCGAGCGGGCCCGCCTGGCGCTGGCGCTGCTGGCCCTGACCGGGGCGAACTTCCTGGTCCTGGACGAGCCGACAAATCATCTGGACACGGTGGCCCAGGAGGCGCTGCAGGAGGCCCTGGAGAGTTATGACGGCACGGTGTTGCTGGTGTCGCATGACCGCTATCTGATCCGCAGCCTGGCCCGCCAGATCTGGACGATCGAGGAGGGCCGGATGCAGGTCTTCAATGGCGACTACGACGAGTACACCCAGGCCCGCGCCCGACGCGCCGCGGCGGCCAAGGCGACTGCGCCCAAGCCGGCGCCAAAGCCTGCCGCGGCGCCTGAAACCGCCGGGCAGGCTCGGCCGTCAAACAACGCGCGGCGAGCGAAGGCCGATCAGCTCGGGCAGATCGAGGCGCGCATCGGCGCGGCCGAACGTGATCTGGCCGCTCTGGCCGAACGCTTGCAGCGTGAGCCCGCCCGGGCGCGCGAACTTGGCGAAAACTATGTCCGCGCCCAACAGGCGCTGGATCAACTGATGCAAGAGTGGACGGCGCTCTCGACAGCCCTCACGGCGATCGAAAGCACGTAGCGAATCCTTGGGAGAACCATTCCCCGGCGAAGCCGATGAATGGTTCTCCCATAACCAACCATGAACATTCCTCTATCGAGCTACTGGCGCCTGCTGGGGCGTTACCTTGCGCCCCAGCGCGGCCGCGCCACGCTGATGGCGGCTGCGCTGCTCGCCGGAATCGCGTTGGATGTCAGCGGTCCGCAAATCGTGCGCCAGTTCATCGATCGTGCCATGGCAGGGGTGCCGGTCGACGGTCTGGTCGGACTTGCCGGACTCTACATCCTGATTGTGGTCTCGAGGCAGGCCACTGCGGTGGGCGCGACCTGGCTTGGCGAGAACGTTGGCTGGTCGGCGACCAACGCGTTGCGGGCGGACCTCGCCCTGCACTGCCTGACGGCCGATCTTTCCTTTCACAATGCCCGGACACCCGGCGAGTTGGTCGAGCGCATCGATGGTGATGTGACCGCTTTGGCCGCCTTCTTCTCGCAATTGACGATCAAAGTGGTCGGCAACCTGCTGCTCTTGCTGGCGGTGCTGGCTGCATTGTTTGCCGAGGACTGGAGGCTGGGACTTGCGCTGACGGCGTTCGCCGGTCTGGCCCTGTGGCTGCTGATCAAGTTGCGCTCGTTCGCGGTTCCGTACTGGCTGCGCGTCCGGGCGAAGGCGGCTGAATTCGCCGGCTTTGTGACCGAGCGCCTGTCCGGGATCGAGGATCTCCGCGGCATCGGCGCGCTTCCGTTCACAATGCGCCAATTCCACCGGCTGCTGCGCGAGTGGATGCCGCTCCAGGTCAAGGGGGGTCTGGCCGGAATGGTGATGTGGTCGGTGACGGTGCTTACCTTTGCGGCGGGGACCGGGATGGCGTTGCTCACAGGCGCATCCCTCTGGCGGGCCGGTCTCCTGACGTTGGGCGGCGTGTATCTGGTCTTCGCCTACACCGAGCTCATCCGCCAGCCCATCGAGCAGATCCGCCAGCAAATGGATGAGTTGCAGCGCGCCGGCGCGTCAATCGTTCGCATCGAGAAGCTGTTTGGCGTGAAATCCGCCCTCCTGGAACCGGCCGCGCAGCTCCCGGCGCGGGTCGAGACACCGTTGCAGGCGGGTCCGCTGAGCGTCCACTTTGACCGGGTGACCTTTCACTACGATGATGAGCGCCCGGTCCTCCGGGATGTGTCGTTCTTGCTGCCTGCCGGCGCGGTGCTTGGCCTGCTGGGCCGCACCGGAGCCGGAAAGTCGACGCTCGCCAAGCTGTTGTTGCGCATGTATGACCCGCAGTCGGGGGCAATCCGGCTCGATCCGCCCGCCGGCGAACCGGCCGACGGGAATGCGGGCCGCTGCGGAGGGGCCCTGCGTGACCTGACGCTGGCCGAAGCGCGTCGAAGGGTGGGGTTGGTCACGCAGGAGGTTCAGATCTTCCACGCCTCGGTTCGCGACAATCTGACCTTCTTCGATGACACTATCCCGGATTCGCGCATCCTGACCGAAATCGAGTCGCTGGGTCTCGCCAAGTGGCTTGCCCGCTTGCCCAACGGCCTGGACACGCCGCTCAAGACCGCCGAGGCGGGGCTGAGCGCGGGAGAGGCGCAGCTGCTGGCGTTCGGGCGCATCTTCTTGCGCCAACCCTCGATCGTTGTTCTTGACGAGGCCTCGTCCAAGCTGGATCCGGCCACCGAACAGCGCATCGAACGGGCCGTGGATCGGCTTCTTGCCGATCGGACGGGCATCGTCATCGCGCATCGGTTGGCGACGGTGGAGCGGGCCGACTACATCCTCATCCTCGACGATGGAGAGGTGGCCGAGTTCGGCCCCCGCGAGGCGCTGGCCCGAAACCCGGATTCGCGCTTCGCGGCGCTGCTGCAGGCCGGGCTCGAGGAGGTGCTGGTATGAAAGCGTTGCGCGTAATCTGGGCGCTGATCCGCTATCAGCCGCTGCTGTACCTCGCCGACCATGTCAGTTGGATCCTCATCCACGTCTCGCCGTTGGTGCCCGGGTTGCTGTATCGCGCGTTTTTTGACGCGCTTGCGCTGGGCACACCCGCCGCTGGCGCGCTGGCTGGCTTCTCGCCGGAGGGCCTAATCGCCCTGACGGTCGGGTTTGCGCTCGGACAAATGGGACTCAGGGCCTTCGGATTCCTGACCGATATGCCGCATCGATTCATGATGGGCGCGCTTCTGCGGACCAATATCTTCACCCGAATCCTGGCTCGGCCCGGCGCGCTGGCGCTGGAAGGATCGGTCGGGGATCTCTTCAACGTCATGCGCGATGACGCGCGCCAGGTCGAGGACATGCTGAGCTGGTTGTGTGACTTCTCGGGGATGGTGGCCTTCGCCGCGATTGCCCTGGTCTCGCTGATGGCGATCAACACCGAGATGGCTCTGCTGGTGTTCGCGCCGCTGGCCGTGGTGGGTGTTCTTGCCCAGGCCGCCGCGAACCGCATCCAGCAGTATCGCTACGCCCTGCGTGACGCCGACAGCGCCGTCGCCGACAGCCTCAACGAAATGTTCGAGGCCGCCCAGTCGATCCAGGTCGCCGGGGCCGAGACCCGCGTCATCGCGCGCTTCCGTCGCCTCAGCGAGACCCGCAAGCGCGCCGCGGTGCGCGACCGGGTCTTCACCCAGGTCCTGGAGATGATCGTCGCCGCGGCGGTCGGCCTGGGGACGGGTCTGATCCTTCTGGTCGCGGCGAGCGCGATGCAGCCTGGGATGGCCCGGCCCTTTACGCTCGGCGATTTCGCCCTGTTCGTCTATTACCTGTCGACGATATCGTTCTTTACGGTCTTTGCCGGGAGGGTTGTTTCGACAAGCCGGCAGGCCTTTGTCGCGATCGAGCGCATGGCGGCGCTGCTGCCGGGCGAGTCTCCCATGGCCCTGGCGGAACATCGGCCGTTGTACTTGCGCAGCTCGCCGCCGGAGCCGGCGAAACCCAAGCGGGAGCCGCTGACGCATCTCAGCGCGCGCGGTCTGACGTATGTCTATCCATCGACGCGGAGAGGTGTGCGAGAGGTCGATCTCGACCTGAAACGGGATACGCTGACCGTGGTTACGGGGCGAATCGGCTCGGGCAAGACGACCCTCGTGCGGACGCTGCTTGGCTTGCTGCCGGCCCAGGCCGGAACAATCGCATGGAATGGGCGCAAGGTCGACGACCCGGCGGGATTCTTTGTTCCGCCCCAGAGCGCGTATCTGGGCCAGTCGCCTCGCTTGTTCAGCCAGAGCCTGCGCGATAACGTTTTGCTGGGTCAGCCCGCGCGCGTGTTTGGCGCCGACGGCCCGCTGCCGTCGGATGGACAGGATCGGGCGCTGTGGCTGGCCGTGATGGAACAGGATGTGGCCGGTTTTGAGAAGGGGGTCGACACGCAGGTGGGGACGCGCGGCGTACGGCTGTCCGGCGGGCAGGCCCAGCGCGCGGCGGCGGCCCGGGCATACGCGCAAGACGCGGAACTGCTCGTCTTTGACGATCTGTCCAGCGCGCTGGACGTCATGACCGAGCGGGCCCTCTGGGAACGCTGGGATGCCCTGCGCGCCTCGGGCGGCGGGTCGCGGACCGCCCTCGCGGTGAGCCATCGGCGGGCGGCGCTCAAGCGGGCGGACCGGGTGCTCGTGCTCAAAGATGGGCGGGTGGAGGACTCGGGAACGCTGGATGAACTGCTGGCGCGCTGTGACGAAATGCGCCAGATCTGGAACGCCCAGGATGCGGGCGAGGAGTAAACAAAATGACGACGACCCATACTGTCGCGGCACCGCCGCGCAATGACAACAACAACCTCGATCACTTTCAGGCGGATCGGCCGAGGATTGACGGCCTGGCGCTGAGGAACTTCGCGATCGAGCGCGATCTCGCCGCGCTCGTCGACCTGGTCAACGTGTGCAACCGGGCTGATGGCGCGGACTGGCTCGAGACGGCGGATGCCCTCCGGGTGTTTTTCGAGAATCCCACCGGCTGTGACATCACTCGGGATTACTGGATTGCCGAGGTTGACGGCAAGATGGTCGGTGGCGCCTGGATCCAGCGGCGCGATCAGACTGACGGCGAACGGGTGTACTCCCTGCGTGGGCGCGTTCATCCGGACTGGCGCCGTCGGGGGATCGGGCGCTGGCTTCTACGCGGCTCGCTGCGCGCGGCGCAGGCCTGGGAGGCGCGAGATGCGTCCAGGGCCAAAGGCCGCGTACAGGCCCAAGCCGTCCTTGACACGCCCAGCGACGGCAAGCGTTGGCTGATCGAGACGCACGGCTTCACGCCGAATCGTTACATCTATCTGATGACGCGCCCGTTGGATGGGCGTTACCCGGACTTCCGTCTGCCCGAGGGGCTCGAGATCCGGCCGGTGGGAAACAAGGACAAGCGGGCGGTGTGGGAGGCCGACATCGAGGCCTTCCGCGACCACTGGGGCTTTGCGCCGCCGGAAGAGGCCGACTACGCCCGCTATGCGGCGATGCCGATCATCAACCCGGTGCTGTTCAAGGTCGCCTTTGATCGGGAGGGGAAGATCGCCGGCATTGTGCAGAACTTTGTGGATACCGACGAGAACGCGGCTTTGGGCATGCGGCGGGGCTGGACCGAGGACATCAGCACCCGGCGTGATTGGCGGCGCAAGGGCGTGGCCCGGGCGCTGATCGTCGAGAGCCTCAAGTTGCACGAGGCCCTGGGCATGACCGAAGCGGCGTTGCACGTTGACACCGAGAATCCGACCGGCGCGCTCAAAGTCTACGAGGACTGCGGCTATTGCCCGGTCAAGACCGAGATCGTCTATCGCCGGCCGCTCGCGGACGGATAACCGGGAGCGAACTGCCGCGGCGAGGCCGTGGCAGTTCGCTCCCGAATACAGGGAAAACACATGACTGCAGTCATCGAAGAATTCGAGGAAGCCCTCGACGACGAGGCGCAAGAGCGTCCGTTCAACTACGGCTACTTCCGGCGCCTGGTCAAATACCTGCGCCCGTATCAGCGTTCGCTGCTCATCGTCCTGGCCTTCATCCTGGTGGGCACGGTCGCGACCCTGCTCGAGCCCTATCTCATCGCCCTCATCATCGACCAGGGGGTGGCCAACAAGGACTATGGCCTTGTCCTGGGCATTGTCGGGTTGCTGGTCGCGTTCCGGGTGCTGGCCTGGGCGGCCCAATACTTGCGCATGTTCCGAGTCAACACGATTGGGCAGGCCGTGCTGTATGACATGCGCAACCAGCTCTTCACCCACATCCAGAAATTGTCGCTCAGGTTCTACGACAGCCGGCCGGTGGGCAAGATCATGTCGCGGGTGACGAGCGACGTCGGCGCGATCAACGAGCTCATCAACGGGGGCATGGCGACCATCATCGCCGAGGGTCTGTCGCTGGTCGGCATCGTGGTAATCCTGTTCCTGATCAACTGGAAGCTGGCCCTCATCGCTTACCTGATCACGCCCTCGTTTTACTTCATCTTCGGCAAGCTGCGCTCGCGGATCGAAAAGGCCTGGACCAACGTGCGCAAGAGCCAGGCCAACATGAACGCCAATCTGAACGAGAGCGTGTCGGGCGTGCGGGTGACCCAGGCCTTTGTCCGCGAGGAGCGCAACATCACGCGCTTTGAGCGGATCAATCGCTGGAACCGCGATGCCAATGTCAAGGCCATTCGGCTTGACAACCTGATCTGGCCCATCGTCGAGATGGTCGGTATGTTCGGCACGGCGATGCTGGTCTATTTCGGCGCCTCGGAGGTCATCGCGGGCGCATTGAGTATCGGGGTAATCCTGGCCTTTATCAACTACCTGTGGCGTTTCTGGGGGCCGGTCAGCGCGCTCAGCCGGGTGTATTCGCAGGTCCTGGCCGCGATGGCGTCGGCCGAGCGCATTTTCGAGTTCCTCGACACCGAGCCCGAGGTGGCCGA
>JAGOCU010000223.1 GCA_017998555.1 Thermoflexales bacterium | reverse complement strand
GCCAGAGCATGCGTTGAGGAGTCCATGTCCACAAAACCACTATTGATTACCAACGCCACCCTGGTTACCTGGGGCGACGACCCCCGCGTCCTTCCCGGCCACGCGCTCAGAGTCGTTGACGATCGAATCGGCGCGCTTGGACCCGAGGCCGAATTGCGCGCGCGCTTTCCGGATGACGAGACGCTGGACGCCGACGGGCAACTCCTCATGCCAGGCAATATCTGCGCCCACACCCACTTCTACGGCGCCTTTGCGCGCGGGATGGCGATCCCGGGCGATCCGCCGAAGGACTTTCCGGATATTCTGGAGCGCCTGTGGTGGAAGTTGGACAAGGCCCTTACGGCCGACGACGTGCGAGCTTCGGCCGAGATCTTCATGGTCGACGCGATCCGGAATGGAACAACGACCCTGATTGATCACCACGCCTCGCCAAACGCGATTGAGGGCTCGCTTGACGCGATCGCGGATGTGGTGGACAAGGCCGGGCTGCGGGCCTGCCTGTGCTATGAGGTCAGCGACCGCGATGGCCCGGCCAGGCTCAAGGCCGGCATCGCCGAGAACGCGCGATTCATCTCGCGGCTGCGCGCCGAGCGCGAACCTGGGCGGGGAGCCCGCCTCGCCGCGACGTTTGGCCTGCACGCCAGCCTAAGCCTGTCGGATGCCTCGCTGGACGCCTGCCGCGCGGCACTGCCCGAGGGAGGCGGCTTCCACATCCATGTGGCCGAGCACGAGGCGGATGAGTATGACAGCCTCAAGCGGAGCGGCACGCGGGTGGTGGATCGTCTGCAGCGCCACGGGATTCTGGGTCCCCGTTCGATCGCCGCGCACTGTGTCCACGCGGATGCGCGTGAGGCGGAGATCCTGGCAGAGACAGGCACCTGGGTCACGCACCAGGCGCGCTCGAACATGAACAATGCCGTCGGCGCCGCCGACATCGAGGGACTGACCCGGCTCGGCATCAAGGTTTGCCTTGGCACGGATGGGTTCTCGCATGCGATGTGGGATGAGTGGAAGGCGGCCTACTTTTTGCATAAGGCGGCCCACCGCGATCCGCGGCGGGCGAGTGGATCGCTGATCGCCGAGATGGGCGTGACCAACAATGCGGCGCTGGCCGGGATGTTCTTCCCGAACGCGCGGCTTGGGGCGCTGGAAGCGGGCGCCTATGCCGACCTGATCCTGGTGGACTATCACTCCCCCACCCCCTTGAGCGCGGGCAACCTGCCCTGGCACATTCTGTTTGGCTTTGGCGCGCAGATGGTGACGATGACGATGTGCGCCGGGCGGATTCTGATGCAGGATCGCCGGTTGATCGACCTGGATGAGAAGGCGATCGCCGCACGAGCGCGCGAGTTGGCGGTCAAGACCTGGGCCCGATATCAGGCATAGGCGCAACAAGAAGCAAAAAGCGCCCCGGCGATGCCGGGGCGCTTTTTGCTTCGGGGAAGGTTTGCCGGGATTATGATTTGGTGTTCCGGTTACGTTTTGCAACCGGCGCGCGGCAGGACAGACTTGCCGCAAAGGAGAGGAAAAATGAATCCGTTTGTCATTCCGGTCGGAATCGTATTGGCCGTGTTGTTGTTGCTTCTCCTGCTCAGCATTCGGGTGATCCCCAACAATCGGATCGGGATTGTTGAGAAGCGATTCAGCGCAAAAGGTTCGGTGACGAGCGGCTTTATCGCCCTGAATGGTGAAGCCGGGTTTCAGCCCAACGTTTTGCGCGGCGGCTGGCATTTCCTGATCCCATTCCAGTATGTGGTGCATATGGCGCCCCTGGTGACCATTCCCCAGGGCAAGATCGGGTACGTGTTCGCCCGCGATGGCGCGGTGCTGGGCGCCTCACAAGCGCTGGCCTCGAACCGCCTGGGCGCGGACTTCACCGACGTGGTCAGCTTTCTGAAGAATGGCGGACAGCGCGGACCGCAGCGGCAGATCCTGCGTGAAGGCACCTATGCTCTGAATCTGGCCCAGTTCATCGTCATCACCGAGGAGCGGGTCTTCTATCTCCCGCTCAACCGGGACGAACAGGCCATGATCGTCAACATGGCCCAGGTCATCGGCGAGCGGGGCGGTTTCACCCCGGTCATCATCCGGGATGCCGACGACTCGATCGGGATCGTCACCGTCCACGATGGCCCCTCCCTGCCCCAGGGCGAGATCATCGCGTTGACCGTCGGCGAGGACACGAGCAAGACCGAGACCTATCACAACAACTTCCAGGACGCGGACAAGTTCCTCGCCGCTGGCGGATTGCGCGGGCGGCAGCTCCAGGTCATTGTTGAAGGAACGTATTACATCAATCGCCTGTTTGCCACGGTGGAGATGGTCAAGAAGACCATCGTGGATGTGGGCAACGTGGGTGTGATTGTGTTCTACACCGGCGCGACCGGCGCGGACCTGAGCGGGAGCGACTACAAGCACGGCGAAATGGTGAGGCGGGGTGAGCGAGGCGTGTGGAATGAGCCGATGCTGCCAGGCAAATATGCGCTTAACACCTACGCTGCGCGGCTGATCAGCGTGCCAACCACGAACTTCATCCTGAAGTGGACGCGGGGCGAGATCGGCTCGCACCGGCTGGATGAGAACCTGTCGGAGGTCAGCCTGATCACCAAGGACGCCTTTGAGCCGCAGTTGCCGCTGAGCGTGGTCGTTCACATCGACTACAAGAAAGCGCCGATGGTCATCCAGCGCTTTGGCGACATCAAGCGTCTGGTCGAGCAAACACTCGACCCGATGGTCGCCGCGTACTTCAAGAACGTTGGGCAGACCCGGACCCTGATCCAATTGATCCAGGAGCGCAGCCAGATCCAGCAGCAGGCATCGCAGGAGATGAAGGAGAAGTTCGCCCGCTACAACCTGGAGCTCGAGGAAGTGCTGATCGGCACGCCGTCGGCGCCCAAGGGCGACACCACGATCGAGACGATTCTCACCCAATTGCGCCAGCGCCAGATCGCCAATGAGCAGGTCGAGACCTATGCGCGCCAGGAAAAGTCAGCTTTCCAGGAGCGAATGCTGCGCGAGGCGCAAGCGCGGGCCGCCCAACAGACGAAGATCACCGAGAGCGAACTGAACATCATGGTGCAGGGCAACCAGGGTAAGGCCGATTACCAGCGGGCGGTGCAGCAGGCTGCCCAGATTCGGACGCTGGCGGAGGCGGAGGCCGAAAAAGCGGCCAGGATCGGTATTGGCCAGGCGCTGGCCATCGATGAGCAGGTGCGAGCGTATGGCGGGCCGCAGTATCAGGTTACGCAGCAGGTGATGAATCGGTTTGCCGAAGCAATTGAAGCGGCCAAGGTCGACGTCGTGCCGCGGATCAGCATCACAAACGGGGGCGGTCAAGGCGGTGGCATGGGTGGCGGCGGGAACGGGCTGATTGAGGGCCTTCTGGCCATGCTGTTGAGTGAGCGCATGGGCGGGGTACTGAATGCGCCCGAAACGCCCCGCTCGCCCGAAGCCGAGGCGCTGCGTCAGCAGATCCTTAGTAGCCTGGCTGCGGATGCGAAGAAGGATAAGCCCGCGGAGTAGGCCGATCGCGGGACCGTTGATTTTGGCAACAGGCAATGGATTGCGATACATCACTTGTTCTGCCTATGCGAAATCAGACGTCCCGGCTATGCCGTCCCGAAGTGATTCATGGGGAAACCTCGCAGGAAGGCGCCGCTACGCCGTGACCGAGTCAGGCAGATAGGCGCCTACCGGCGAGGTTTTTTACGTCGCGGCGCGCCGCTGCGCCGTGACTGAGTCACGCAGATTAGGGCCGGGGCGCTGAACTCAATGGTGGCGCTGCGGTTGGGATCTGGCCGCCGGCGAAATAGGCGTGGGTGGCCCGGGTGAGCGATCCGATCAGGGCTGAACTGTCCGCCCAATTCAAGGCGGAGCGAGACTGGGATAGCGCAATCACCAGAACGTAATCGGCATCCCGAGTGGTCACCAGGGCGGCATCCGCATGCGTATTGGTGTCCCAACTCTGGCGATGAAAGACCGCCGCCCCGGCCACATTCGCGTCGATCAGTCCAACGTTTGAGTTGCGGGCGAGCAGGTTCAGCAACGCCTCGCACTTGGCGGGGGTCATCGCCTTCGGAAACGCGACGGGAAGCGCGCCTCCACCCGCCCGACAAGAAGACAGCGCTTCAAAGACGGCCCCGATCTCAGCGGCTGTCGATTGGGCATTTCGGTCCAGCACAGCGTCAGCCGGCGCGCGCAGGTTGGCCGGGGTGACCACCGTGGCGGGCGCTGACTGCTGGTCAAACGGCTGGGCGAGAAAGGTGCTCAGCAAGCCGAGCTTGCGCGCTGTGCCATTTAGCTGCTGCGCGCCGGTCTGGGCCTCTCCCGCCCCGGCCGTCCTCAACAACGCATTCGCCTCCGTCGCGCTTCCATCCACGATCGTGGCAAGGGCACTCGCGGCGGACGGATCGCTGAGCGGCTGGTCCGCGCCCCGAAGCGCCTCCAGCACCGCCAACATCTTCAGCCAGCCCTGAGCCGACACCGCGCTGTCGGCGTTGATCGAGAGTTCATCGCCGCCGCGCAGGTTCTTGATGTAGATCGAGGCCACCCCACCCTGTCCAGTA
>JAGOCU010000222.1 GCA_017998555.1 Thermoflexales bacterium | reverse complement strand
TTTCCCGGGCGATCACGTCCGCGACGGCGGCGGCATCGCGCAAGTCGACCTCGTAGAGCCGCGCGGCGGCGGGCACATTCGCGCGTCGCCCGGTCATCAAATTGTCGAGCACGGCGACCGAGTAGCCGGCGGCCAGGAAGGCGTCCGCGATGTGCGAGCCGATGAAGCCGGCCCCGCCGGTGACCAATACGGTGTCCATAATGTCCGATGTTACCGGAAACAAAGTCCCCGCCCCGGCGTACGCCGGGGCGGGGACTTTGTTTCCGGATATCGATCGACGGCGCTTAGGCCTGGATCGGCGTAAACGGCGTGACCTGGGCCGAAGCGGCCCGCGGGACGAAGGTGCGATACACGAGGGTCCACACGGTCGCCCGGAAGGCGATCAACACCGCGGCCAGCAACGAGGTCACGATGATGGCGAACACGAACGACACAGCGAGCAGGATCCAGGTGACGGTCTGGATCTGGGTATTCATCTGGCTCAACAGCAGGATGACGCCGGGGGCCATGATCGCGCCCAGCACGATCGCAAACAGGATGCCCGCCACGAAGCCAATCACCACCAGAATCAAGCCCGTGAGAAAGATGTCGCCAAAGCGGCTCTTGAACATCGCCCAGCCGCGCCGAATGCCATCCATCGCGCCGGCGCTCTCGAGCATGATTGCCCGGTCGCCAAACACCTTGATCCCGCTCGCGATGATGTTGTAGACAAATGCCAGCAGGCCCACCGGCAGCGCAATGCACAGCAGACCGCCCAGCGAGGCGAATACGGCGGTCGCGGTGCCGCGGTCTGATCGTTCACTCAAAGCCGATGCGATCGTGGCGCCAAACAGCACGAGGACGATGATCCCGACCACGATCCCAACGATCAATGTCGGCAGCCAAAGCACGACCCGCATCCCCACCAGGCTCCAGAAACGGGCCGAACCGCGTTTGAAGGCGGACCCGAACGACATCTTGCCGGTCGCGTCAGCATCATCGGCGCCCGCGATCAGGCCGCCATTCGCAATCACGCCGAGGATGGCGAAGATGATGCCCAGAATGGCGAACACGCACAGCAGGGCCACGACGGCCACCAGGATGCCCTGGATCTGCTGATCATTCAAGCGCGGCATGCTGGGCAGACCGGGTGTTCCACTTCCGCCGCTGCCGCTGCCGGAGCTGCTCGGGAGGTTGAAGTTGCTGCCACTGCCACCCCCACCGCTCCCCAGGGCTACCAGGAATCCGAGAAGCCAAAGCGCCTTGTTGCGCCACACGATGTTGATCGAACGTGAAAGAATACTGCTAATGTCCATGTTGTTCTCCTGACCCCACTCTTACGCACTGTAGCCGCTTTCGTCGCAACGGCCTCTGGAAGCCGACCACAAAAGGGCTCCGGCGAGGTCCTGATCCGCGCTTCGCGCGGGGATCAGGACCTCGCCAATGGTTTTAGGGATGACTGCTATTCCCACTCGATGGTTGCCGGCGGCTTGGAGGTGATGTCGTAGGTGACCCGGTTGATCCCACGCACCTCATTCACGATTCGGCTGCTGATCCGAGCCAGGACCTCGTACGGAATCCGGGCCCAATCGGCGGTCATGAAATCGTCGGTGGTGACCGCCCGGATGGCGCACACCTCATGATACGTGCGCCCGTCGCCCATGACCCCGACCGCCCGGACCGGAAGCAACACGGCGAAAGCCTGCGACGTCAAACGCATCAAACCCGCCCGGCCAAGCTCCTCGAGGGTGATCGCGTCCGCCGCGCGCAGGCGCTCCACCCGCTCCCAGGTCACTTCGCCCAGACAGCGCACGGCCAGCCCTGGGCCCGGGAAGGGCTGGCGCCAGACGAGGGCCTCCGGCAAACCCAATGCCGCGCCAATCGCCCGCGCCTCGTCCTTGAACAGGAATCGGAGCGGCTCGAGCAGATCAAACTGCATGTCCTTCGGCAGGCCGCCCACGTTGTGATGGGTCTTGATCTTCGCCGCAGACTGGCGCTCCGGCCCGCGGGATTCGATGACGTCCGGATAGAGCGTGCCCTGGGCCAGAAAAGGCCGGGATGAGCCGGGCGGGCGCACGCCGACGGCGCGCTCAACCTGCGACTCAAACACCCGCACAAACCGTTCGCCAATCCGCTTGCGCTTCTCCTCCGGGTCCGTGACACCCTGCAAAGCGCCCAGAAACTCCTCGGAGGCATTCACGGCCAAAAGCCGGATGCCCAGGGCCTCCTGAAATGTCTCTATGACCTGTTGGCCCTCGGCCTGGCGCATGAGACCGGTGTCGACGAACACGCAGGTGAGCTGATCGCCGACCGCCCGATGGACCAGCGCGGCCGTGACGGCCGAATCCACTCCGCCCGACAATCCGCAAATGACGGGCCGGTCGCCGACCAGCGCCCGAATCTTGGCCACGCTCTCTTCGATGATGCCCGCCGGCGTCCAGCCCGCCCCGCACCCGCACACGTGGTGGACAAAGTGGGCGATGAGCTCGCGTCCGCGCTGGGTATGGTTGACCTCGGGATGGAACTGGATCGCGAACAGCCCGCGGGCCTCGTCGGCCATCCCGCCGATCGGCGTGCTTTCGTTTGAGGCGATCGCCCGAAACCCGGGCGGCAGCGCGGTGACCGAGTCACCGTGGCTCATCCATACGTTCAGGTCGGCCGGCGCGTCGGACCAGATCCCGCAAGTGTCCAGGCGGATCCCGGCCGGCCCATATTCGCGGCGCGCAGCCGCGACCACCTCGCCGCCCAGCGCATGAGCGAGCAGGTGCATACCGTAACAAATCCCCAGGATTGGCACGCCCGCTTTGATGACGTAGTCCGGGAGTGTCGGCGCGCCGTCGTCATAGACGCTGTTTGGCCCGCCAGACAAAATGATGCCGCTGGGTTGGATCGCCATCACCTTTTCCATCGGGGCGTCCCATGGAAAAAGCTCGCAATACACATGGGCCTCGCGCACGCGCCGGGCGATGAGTTGGGAAAACTGCGAGCCGAAGTCGAGGATGGCAATGCGTTCGGAGGACATTGAAGTTGATTATCGCATCGGCTACACTTAACGGATGGAGATCAACCAGCTTTCGCAGCTTGTGTCGTATGTGGATGCGGAACGCCGGAAGGACCGCCAGTTGCTGGTCCAGTTGCAGGAGCGGGTCGAGGGTTTGTTGCGCGAACTCGAAGCGCGCACCCGGTATGCGTCGCAACTCGAGAGTCAGGTCAATGACCTGAAGCTCCAGGTGCAGCGCGCCGGCGGATGGCCCACGGTAATTGACCAGGTTCGGGCCGAATTCGCCTCGACCATCGAGCGGATTGAAGACCAACGCTCAAAGGGCGAGCGCGAAATCGTGCGGGTCCGCCAAATCGAGATCGAATCCCTGGTGCGCCAGTTGAACGAACTGCGCAAAGAGGTCAAGCCGTACGGGGCCTATTCCGAAGCGATCGAAGTGCGCCGCCAGGAAGATGCGCGTCTGTCTGAGTTGATCGGCAAGACCCAACTCCAGGTGACCGACCTCGACCGACGGCTCGAGGCGCCGGGCAATAGCATCGCGTATCTGGAGGAACAACGCCGCCAGGACAACCGGCGTATTCTGGCGCTTGAGCAGGATCTCAACGAGGTCCGCAAGCGCATCGAAACGTTTCCCCCGCAACTACTGTTGCTTGACGAAGCGGTCCGCCGCAAGAGCACCGAGATCGAGGAAGCCGCCAAAGTCCTGGAAGCCCAGAGCCAGGTCATTGAATCGCAGCGGGTGTCCGATATCCGGCGCGAACGGCAGTTTGCGGAATATGCCGAGATGGTCGAACAACTCAAGGAGCGCGCAGCGGCGGTCGCGTCGCAAATCATTGGCTTCACCCAGATGCGCGAGGAAGTCCGCCGCGCGCTGGCCGACGTGCCCGAGGTCGAGGCCCGCCTTGAGGCACGGGTGAGCGAGATGTCCGAGATCCAGCGCGACAGCATGGACAAGGCCAAGCGCATTTCCGACGAATTCCGGGACAGCATCCTGAAGGAATGGCGCAGCTTCGAAGTCGCCCAGGCCGAGCGCTGGAGCGAGCGTGACCGGCGCACGGCGGACGTCACCCCGCGCATCGCCGCGCTGGAGGAGGAGATTGCCCTTATTCCGCCCCAGATTGCGCCGATGTATGAGATCTTCGAGCAATGGGCCAAGGCCTATTCCGAAGCCGGCCGGGTTTGGCTGGTCGAGTCCAACAAACTCCTGGACGCCGCCCGGGTCAATATCCCCACCGACGTCAAACTCTCCCGCCGGCAACGCAAGAAGATCGACGCGCAGAAACAGGAGGCCGAGGCGCCGGCGGATCCGGACCTCGTCGAATAGCCCCCCGACTGGGTTTCTTAACAGAAGAAGGGAAGAAAGAAGACAGATGCGGAAAACCTTCCTTCCCCTTCCTTCTTCCCTTCTTCTGTTAACGATGATGCTTGCGCAAGCCTAACGCACAAGGTACCGAATGCGGACCATCGCCACCGCCGGCCACGTCGACCATGGCAAGTCAACCCTCGTCCGCGCGCTGACCGGGATCGACCCCGACCGGCTCAAGGAGGAACGCGAGCGCGAGATGACGATCGATCTCGGTTTCGCGTGGATGAAACTCCCCAACGGCGAGACGCTCGG
>JAGOCU010000221.1 GCA_017998555.1 Thermoflexales bacterium | reverse complement strand
GGCGTGACCGGGCATGCCGGCCTGTTTGCCACCGCCCATGACGTCAGCGCCTTTGGCGAGCACTTGCGCCAGGCCCTGGCCGGGACGGCCGCAGATCCGCTCCTGCGCCAGGCGACCCTGGCCGAGATGACCCGCCTGCAGGCCGAGGACGGCAACGTCCGGCGCGGGCTGGGCTTCGCGCTGTGGTCGCCGCTGGATCGGGCGGCCAGCAATCCGCTCAGCCGGGCGGCATTTGGGCACCTCGGATTCACCGGCACGGCCCTGTGGATGGATCCCGCCCGCGCGCTGACGTTTGCCTGCCTGACCAACCACGTGTACTATGGACGCAACAGCCCGGACACGCTGACTGACTTCCGGGTCGCCTTCTCGCGAACCGTTGCCGCGTGCATCGATGCGGAACGCACACCCGACAACTGACACCCTATGACCCGGCATATTCTCGGCATTGATGGCGGCGGCAGCCGCACCCGCGCCCGCATTGCGCTGCGCTCGGGTGAAGCCGTGTCAACCGGCGAGGCCGGACCCTCGGGCGTCAGCGCGAATGGCTTTGACGGCGCGCAACGGGCGATCCTCGATGCCGTCCGAGCCGCGCTCAAGGCGGCCGGCCTGCGCGAAGCCGATTGCGATTTCGGTGCCGTCTGCATGGGCCTGAGCGGCGTCGATCGCCCGGCCGAACGGGAGGTCATGCTGAGTTGGGCGCGGGCCGCCCTGGCCCCCGCCGTCGAAGTCGTCAACGATGTCGAACTGGTCCTGGCCGCCGGGACACCCGCGCGCTGGGGGGTGGCTCTGATCGCCGGCACGGGCTCGATTGGCCTCGGCCGCGCCCCCGATGGACGGGCGGTCCGGGCGGGCGGCTGGGGTTATCGCTTCGGCGACGAAGGCAGCGGCTACGATCTCGCCCGCGAGGCGCTCCGAGCGGCGAGCCAGGCGGCCGACGGACGCGGCGCGCCGACCCGCCTGCTGGCCGACATCCTCGCGTTCTGGGGTCTGGCTGATCCTTCTGGGATCATCCCCAAGGTGTATCGTTCGGGTCTGAAGCCGGTCGATCTGGCCGCCCTCGCCCCGCTGGTGACCGCCGCCGCCCATTCGGGCGACGCCGTCGCCGCCGCCATCGTCGCGCGGGCCGGGGCATCGCTGGCCCAGATCGTGCAAGCCGTGGCGCGCGCGCTGGACTTCGGTTCCGATCCCACCCCGCTGGCGCTCGCGGGCGGGCTGCTCCTGGGCGCGGGTGGATTGCGCGAGGCGCTGATGGCCGCGTTGTCCGGCTCGGGCCGGACGTTCGCCCCGATCGGCGAGGCGCATGAGCCCGTCACGGGCGCGGTCGCCATCGCGCGAAGTCTGTTGGAAGGGAATTGACATGCTGAAACTCATCACCAATGGCACGGTCTATACGCCGCGCCAGCGCATCCAGAACGGGTCGGTGTTGCTCGACGACGGGCGCGTCGTGGCCGTCGGCGGGCGCTCTGCCATGGCCGTGCCACCGGAAGCCGTCGTCGTTGACGCCGCCGGCCGGGCTATCTGCCCGGGCCTGATCGACCTGCATGTCTACGGCTGCCATGGCGCCCAACTCTCCAAACGCGAGCTGTTCGGGGATGAGCTGCGCTGGATCGCCGAAAACGTGGCCGCGTATGGCGTGCGCGGCTTCCTGATCTGCCCGCCGATGTCGCCCACCGGAAGCCCGGCCGAAATGGCCGACATCCTCGGCGCGCTGGCCGACGCCATCGATGCGCTGGCGGTGCGCCACGAAAAGCGCGCCGCGACCTGCCTCGGCATCCACCTCGAGGGCCCGGGGCTCGATCCCCGTTACAAGGGCGCCTTTCCCGTCGAATCGCTCATCCCGCCCAACCTCGAGCACATGCAAGCCTGGCTTGCCGCGGCCCGGGGCAAGATCAAGCTTGTAACCCTGGCCCCGAACTTTCCGCACGCGCGGGCGGTGGCGCAGCTTGTTCGCAGCCATGGCATTCTGGCCAGCCTGGGACATACCAGCGCCGATTACGAGACTGCGGACGCCGCGCTCGAGCCGCAGGGGCCGTTCAACCTGGTCACCCACATGTTCAACGCGATGACGCCCCTGCGCCACCGCGAGCCGGGCACGGCCGGGGCCGTGCTGGTGTCCAACGTTCCCGCCATGCTCATCTGCGACGGCGAGCACGTGCACCCGGCCGCGGTCAAGACCCTGATCCGGGCCAAGACCACCGAGCAGGTCATCCTCGTCACGGATGGCATCGGCGCGGCCGGCATGCCGGATGGGGTCTTCAAGCTGTTCGGGCGCGAGGTCACCCTGCGCCACGGGCGGGCAACGCTGCCCGACGGCACGCTGGCCGGCAGCGCGCTCACCCTCAATCGAGCCGTCGTGAACGCGCGTGATTACGCGGGGGTGGACTTCATCGACGCGCTGCGCATGGCGAGCTTCAATCCCGCCCACGCGCTCGGCCTGCGCCTGCTCGGCGGCATTCTGCCCGGGACCGAGCCCGATATCATCCTGATGGACGAGTACAGCGGAGAGGTCTCCCCTGCGCTGTAGTCCATTGAGCCCAAAAGCAACCCCCCCGGCGGAACCGGGGGGGTTGCTTTTGGGCTCAATGGCGTTAGCCCTCGGCGCGAAAAACGAAAGAAGCGGGCCGGGGCCCGCCTCACAACGACAAATCGGGATTGCCTAGAGCCGATACGTAATGCGGCCGCGCGACAGGTCGTAGGGCGACAGCTCCATCTTCACCCGGTCGCCGAGCAAAATGCGGATATAAAACTTGCGCAGCTTGCCCGACAGGGTCGCCAGCACTTCATGGTTGCTGCCATCCAGCTTGACCTTGAACATCGTCCCCGGCAAAGCCTCGATAACCTCGCCTTCAACTTCAATCACGTCTTCTTTTGACTTGTATTCTTCCCTGCGCTTCATGCGCCTCCTGTGTTCTTCGCAAATCCTCCAGTGTGGCGGAAATGGGTGCGGGGAGAGATTATAGCCGAGGAGTGATTTGTCCGCAGATTACGCAGATTCACGCCGATTGGACAATTGATCAAACATAAACCAAATCGGCGCTAATCTGCGTAATCTGCGGACAAAAACGCGTACCCCGGCTCGAAACTATCGCCCGTCCGCGATCATCACGCTTGAGAGCGCCCGCGTCTGGGCCGGGATATCGCCCGAGGTGATGATCGACTCGCCGACCAGGACCGCCCGCGCGCCCATCGCCGCCACGGCAGCAACGTGGGCGGGGGTGAAGATTCCGCTCTCGCTGACCAGCGTCGCCGCGCCGCGCAGCGCCCCCGCGCAACGCCGGGTCGTGTCCAGGTCCATCTCAAACGTGCGCAGATCGCGGTTATTGACCCCGATCACCCGGGCGCCAGCGGCCAGCGCCCGATCGACCTCGGCCTCGTCGTGGGTCTCGACCAGCGCCGTCAGTCCCAGATCGAGGGCCAGCGAGTGCAGCTCAAGCAACTCGGCGTCGCCCAGGGCCGCCACGATCAGCAGCACCGCGTCGGCGCCGGCCGCGCGAGCCTCATACACCTGATAGGGGTGGATGATAAAGTCCTTGCGTAGGACGGGCAGCCCGATCGCCGCTCGAACCAGGATCAGATCCTCGAGCCCGCCCTGAAAGAAACGGGCATCGGTCAGCACGCTCACGCACGCCGCCCCATTCGCCTCGTAGATCCGGGCAAGCTCGGCCGGGCGCCATGCGCCGCGGGCCAGCAG
The DNA here is from genome assembly GCA_017998555.1 of Thermoflexales bacterium. Lineage (GTDB taxonomy): Bacteria > Chloroflexota > Anaerolineae > J036 > Brachytrichaceae > Brachythrix. Next base: position 935 of record JAGOCU010000221.1, on the reverse strand, counting down.
TCCGCGCGAGGGGGAGGCGCGCTTGACCTCGGCGATGAGCGCCACCCGCCCATCGGCACGCGTCAGTGCCGCGCCGAAATCGCGCGGCGGCGGCATGTCCTCGGCCGCCCGGCGGACCTCGGCCAGCGGGTGGGCCAGAAGGCGGGCCGGCACCTCAGTGTTGCGCTTGTGGTCAAGGATGGTGTTGAGAATGGACATGGCCGGTTGAGACGTGGTATTTTAAGCGCCCCGTGCAAACCCGTGTCGATCCGTTGCGCCCCATCATCGATCTCAGCGCCGCGCCCCCGCGCGTCATCGGCGTGCTCTCCGACAGCCACGTGCCCTTCCGGCTCGCGGCCCTGCCCCAGGCCGCCCTCGATCTGCTGCGCGGCTGCGATCTGATCCTGCACGCCGGCGACCTCGAGGACATCGGTCTGATCGACCAGCTCGCCCGCATCGCGCCGGTCTACACGGTGCGGGGGAATATCCACTGGACGTATAGCACCGGCACCCATGACCTCGACCAGCCCGAAGCCATCACCCTCAAGCTTGGCTCGCGCACCCTGTGGATGACCCACGGACACTTGAGCTTCGGCTACACCATGATCGACAAAGTCATCCAGTTTGCCCAGCGCCCAACGCTCGATGACGTCAACCAGACCATCATCGCGCGCCTCGACCGGGCCCGCCCGCCCGAAGCCGACATCGTCGTCTTCGGGCACTCGCATAACCCGTGCATCGAAAACCACGCCGGGGTGCTGTTCTTCAATCCCGGCGCCATCGTCGGCACCGAGCATTTCCGGGGGGAATCGCGCCGGCCCTCAATCGGGCGGCTGACTTTCGATGATCAGGGCGGCGTCACGCCGGAAATCCTGACATTGCCCGCCTGAGGGACCCATGATCCCGATTCGACTTGAACTGCGCAACTTCCTCGCCTACCGCGACGCCGATCCGCT
>JAGOCU010000220.1 GCA_017998555.1 Thermoflexales bacterium | reverse complement strand
TCCCCATCGGCGCGCTGCTGGGCGGGGCGCTGGGCGAATGGCTCGGCCTGCGCCCGGCGATCGCGATCGGCTTCCTGATTCTGGCGGCCTCGATGCTGTTTATCCTCTTCTCGCCGATCCGGACGCTGCGGGCGTTGCCGGTGGCGAATCTGTAAAACGCCACCACAACACCCGTCATCCCGCGCGAAGACGCAATGGCATGAAGTTAGCGCTGCCTTCACCAGGATCGACGAGCATGGCGCTTGTGCTCGAATGCATGGTCACGGTGATACCGTTGATGACGCGATGTCAGTACTGGCCCTGAAAGGGCCACATGAGATTTCCCAGGGCGAAGCCCTGGGAAATCGACGCCGGCCCGATTCCCGCCCTGAAAGGGCGGCATGGCGCGGCAGGATTTACGACCCGCCAGGTCTGCCAAACCGAACCGATACCCATTTCGCCCTTTCAGGGCTCATTGTCTACGGGTGACGCAACCCAGGGCTCCGCCCTGGGCTATCCCATTCGGCCCCTTCGGGGCCCGGTGCCAACCTACCTCCCCGTCAACTCCACCCGCACTCCGCCGGTGCCGGCCATGTCCATGAACACGGCCCGCTTGCCGGCCGTGCCCTGATGCGGCTTTGGGGCGGTGACAAAGCCCAACGCCTGAACCTCGGTCATCGCCTCACCGACGTCATCGACCTTGAGACAGAAGTGGTGCAGCCCCGGCCCGTTGGCCGCCAGCCAGGCCTTGATCGGGTGATCGGCCGTCAGCGGCTCGACCAGTTGCAGATGGGTGTTGCCCAGGTCGAGATGGGTCAGCCGGACCGTGCCGGCGTTGACGACCTCGCTGAGCAGGACGGCGAACCCGAACTGGTCGCGCCAGAGTTTCAGCGCTTCCTCGGTGTCCGGCACGGCGATGGCGATGTGGTCAAGTCCCTTTGTATTCATCGTGTTTGGGGCCCGGAATCACTCCCCAGCCCCGGCGTACGCCGGGGCTGGGGAGTGATTCCGGGTTATTGGTATCGGGCGACGGGATCGCCGAGCGCGTCCATCCGCGGCTGGATGCCCAACCCCGGTAATTCAGATGCCGCCATGCGGCCGTTCACCCGTTTCGGCGCGCCATCGGCGATGGATTGGGTGACGTAGCTGTTGAAGTCGGTCGAGGTGAACAAGAACTCGGGCGGGGTGCTATGGGCGAGATGGGCGATGGCGGCCGTGACGATGTCGCCGCCCCAACTGTCCTCCAGCGTCATCGCGATGCCCAGCGACACACACAGATCGCGGGCCTGCTTGATCCTGGTCAGCCCGCCGAACTTGCTGATCTTGAGGTTGACCACGTCCATCGCCCCATCGGCGGCCCCGCGCAGGATCATGTCGACCGAATCGATGACTTCATCCAGCACAAACGGCAGCGCCGTCCGGCGGCGGATGGCCAGGCACTGCTCGAAGCTGGCGCAGGGCTGCTCGATGTAGACGTCGACATCGCGGACCGCGTTCACCACCCGGGCCGCCTCGTGCATCAGCCAGCCCGTGTTGGCGTCGGCGATGAGCTTGTCGCCCGGCTGCAGGACCGCCCGCGCCGCCCGAATGCGCTCGATGTCCTCATTTGGATTGCCGCCGACCTTGAGCTGGAAGCGCTGGTAGCCCTCGGCCCGATAGCCCGCGACGTTGCGCGCCATCTCGGCCGGCGGGCGCTGCGAGATAGCCCGATACAGATGCACGTCCGCGCCATAGCGCCCGCCCAGCAGGTGGCAGACCGGCATGCCGGCCGCCTGCCCGGTGATGTCCCAGCACGCCATGTCGAGGGCCGACTTGACATACGGATGGCCCTTGAGCAGGTAATCCATCGTGCGATTGAGGGCCAGCAACTGGGTGGGGTCCCCGCCGATCAGGCCCGGGGCAATCTCGGCGATCCCGGTCCGCACGCCATTGGCGTAGGCGGGCAGATAGACCGGCCCGAGCGGGCAGACCTCGCCATAGCCGGTGATCCCGGCGTCGGTGCCCACCGCGACGACCGTGCTGTCGAAGACCGACACGCTCTTGCCTTCCGACCAGGCGTAATTGCCTTCGACCAGCGGCAGGTCGACCTGGTAAACGGTGATGGTTGTGATCTTCATTGGGTTTGACTCCGTGGCAACGTTCGCAAAGGATTCTAGCCGACTCAGGATTTATCCGCAGATTACGCAGATTTGCGCCGATTACTTCTATGTTCGATCGCCCTGCGCTCGAAAAGACCTAATCGGCGCAAATCTGCGTAATCTGCGGACCGAATTCCCCAGCCCTGCCCGATAATGTCCCTCCCATGAAACGCTCGCTCGCGGCACTCGTCCTCGCCATCGCCCTGTTCTTTGTGGTCGGCGCGTGGGATCTGCGGCAGCCCGGGCTGATGTCGGACGAGGCCGCCGATGCGGTGCCCGCGCTCGAGATGCGGGTCGGCAAGACCCCCAGCGTCGTGGAGAACATCACCCTCTTCGGGCGGGAAGTGCCGTTGATGATGCTCCATCACATCGGCCCCGCCACGATCTACACCAGCGCGGCTGGCTTCGCCCTGTTTGGGGTGAGCGTCGAAGCCCTGCGCCTGAGCCAGCTCGGCGTGGGCGCGCTGGCCCTGGTCCTGCTCTGGCTGCTCGCCCGGCTGTGGGGAGGCGATCTCGCCGCCGCCATCGCCGCGCTGCTATGCGCGACGATGCCGCCCTTCATCTGGTGGAGCCGGGCGGGGGCCAACTACACCGTGCCCCTCCTGCCGCTCGCCCTGGGAATGATGCTGGCCCTGACGCTGTGGTGGCGCAGCCGGCGCGCCCGCTGGCTGGTCTTGGCCGCCTTTCTCTTCGGCGCGGGCGTGACGACCAAAATCCTCTTCATCTGGATGCTGATCCCCCTCGGCGCGACACTCTTGTTCGGCGCGCGCCCGGCCCGGGCCATGGCCGCGTTGCGGGCCATGCGCCTGTCGACCCTTGCCCTAGTCGTCGCCGCCGGCCTGCTGGGTCTGGCCCCGCTCCTCGCCCACAACATTCCAGTCCCGCTGACGATCAACTTCATCCTCAGCAACGCCGGCCAGACCCAGAGCTATGGGCACGACAACCTCAACTTCGCGGCCAACTTCGCCCGTGTCCTGGCCGAGTTCGGCGAGATGATGGGCGGCAACACGCTGGCGATGGGCGTCCCGCGCACGGGCTTGCCGTTGGGCGCAATCGCCGTCACCCTGGCTTTTGTATGTGAGTTTGTCACGTTGGTCATTCGCCGGCGTTCACCGCAACCAGGCGACGCGGCCCGGGTCTTTCTCATCGCCTGTCTGGCGGGCGTGCTGCCGGCCAGCACGGTATCCACCAGCAGTATCGGCGCCACCTACGTCTTCATCCTCGTCCCCTTCGCCTGGCTGCTGATCGCGCTGGCGCTCGTTGACGCCGCGCGCGCCCTGGACCGCTCCAGGCTGCGGGGCCCAATCCTCGTCGCCGGGCTGACCCTGGCCCTGGTCGCCAACCACGTCATCGCGAACGCGCTCGTGCTGGAGGGCATTGCGCGGACGGGCGGGCGGGGAGGATGGTCCGACGCCATCTACACCCTGGACGCCGCCCTCGCCAGCGACCTGCGCGGGCGGCCCATCATCGCCATGGACTGGGGATTCAGCCGCAACCTGGAGTTCCTGTCGAACCTGAAGCGCAAGCCAACGGAATTATTCGAGACGCGCCCGCAGCCCTCGCCAAAATTCAACGATGCCAGCAGCGTCGCGCTGCGCGATCCGGCCAACCTGTATCTCTTCCACACCCCGGCCCACACCTTTTTCAAGGGTCACTGGGAGGTCTTCGAGCGCGAGGCTCAGAAGGCCCACAAGGCGCTCAGCCTTGCCGCGGCCTTTGGCGAGCGCGATGGCGCGCCCAATACGCTCGTCTACGCCGCAGCCGATGCGCCGCCCAGCTTCGCGATTTCGGACACCCTGGCCGGCCGGAACGCCCGCTTCGAGACCGGCCCCGTATTGCTCGGCGGCCAGGTGACCTACAACGCATCCCGGCGCGAGGTGGCCGCGCTCCTGCAGTGGCAATCGGCGGCCCCGCGCCTGCCCGACGACACCGTCCTCGTCCACATCGTGCGCGAGGCCACCGGTGAAGTCGTCGCCAACGGAGATGTTCAACCCGTCTACGGCAGCTACCGCTTCCCGGCTTGGCAACCGGGCGAGATCGTCATCGACCCCCATTGGGTGAGCCTGCCCGAGGGCCTGGCCCCGGGCATGTATCAAGTCCGAATCGGGCTCTACGACACACAAACGCGGCAGCGCCGGGTCATCGACGATCCGCTGAAGGACGCCGACGGCAACAGCCTCATGCTCGGCCGCTTCACGATTCCCTGACGCCGTCCGTCAACGGATTATCCGGAAATGAGCCACCGGGCGGAGCCGGTGGCTCATTTCCGGGAAAGCCGGGAGCCAGGCGCTTAACCCAACCGATTGATCCCGTTGAAGGCTGCCGTCTTGTAGCACTCGGCCAGGGTCGGATAGTTGAAGACCGTGTTGACAAAGTAGTCGACCGTACCCTTGAAGGCCAGGACCGCCTGACCGATGTGAATGAGCTCGGAGGCGCCCTCGCCGATGATGTGCACACCCAGCAACTCGCGGGTCTCGAGGTTGAAGATCAGCTTGAGCATGCCGTTCTGGTCGC
>JAGOCU010000219.1 GCA_017998555.1 Thermoflexales bacterium | reverse complement strand
GCCACCCACACGGATTCGGTGACCGGCACGTCCAGGCGAATGGCCGGGATGACGAGCCGATCGGGCATGGCCGGCGCGATCCTGCGCCGATCCACCGCGGGTTCGCGCTCGGTGTCCGGAGCGCCGGTGGCAGGTCGAATCTCACCGGAGGGCCGGGTTGGGAGGGGCGCGATCGCAGCGGGCGGCAGGGTGGCCGCCGGGCGGATCTCAATCGATGGCGTTGCCGCGTCGAGGGCGGGCAGCACGGCCGCCGGCGCGCGGGTTGCCCCGGCCAGCGGTTCGACCGTCTCAAACGGGAGAAGCAACTCGGCCGGCGCCACCGTCACGGCGAACTCGCTCGGCGGGGCTTCAAGCAGTGAAGTGAGATACGGCAGGTTGGCGGCCCCCAGCGCGCAGGCGCCCGCAATCAGCACGGCTCCGATGAGGCCGGCGATCACATGCGGCGGGAAGCGCGAGGGGGTGCCTTTCACGAAAATCGATTCTATCAGCGCAAATCAATGAGAAACGCGTCCCCCGCGCGCATCGGCATGGCTCCTGCGCAGCCAACTGCTCCGCGCTCAATGCGCCCCCGCCCTGGTTTCGGGCGAGCAATGAACAGGAGAACGGGAGAACGGGAGGGTAAATGCCTTCTCCCGTTCTCCCGTTCTCCTGTTCTCCCGTTCTCCTGTAAACGACCGTAGACAGCCAGCAATTGGCGCGTGTGGCATTGTTCAGGGATCACGTAACGGAACTTTGCAATAGCCATGCGCGCATGGGTGCGGGATGCCTGCGGCGCCGGGTAATGGGCACGGGCCATCGATGGGCTCAGTTCCTGGCGCCGGTCCCTGAGCTTGTCGAAGGACCGGCACTAGTCGAAGGACCGGCGCTGGCTGTGCGCCAGCGCAACTCGGGCTGGCTGGCAACGCGCTCCCGGCGCCACGCCACGCCCGCCGGGTAGCCGGTCATCTTTGCGAAATCGCCCACGACCCGGATGATGGGGATCAGCCCGATGGCGCGCAGACGATCGGCCAGCCCATACGATCCCCACAGCCGGGCCAGCCGGCGATACGGCCCGCGCAGATAGGCGCCCGCGCCAATCGCCAATCCGGCCGCGCACAACGTCTGAACCCCATAATCTGGCGCCGCCAGCGCGCCGATCAGCAGGCCCGGCAACCCGGCCAGATAGGTCGCGTAGCGGATCAGGTGGCGCTTAAGCCACAGGCCGGCTTTGCCGTCGCCGCGCGCATACAGGCTGTACTGCTTCCAGAATGCCCGCAGGGTGGCGCGCGGACGAAAATACACGATTGCGCCGGGGGCGAAGACGATGGGCCCGGATCGCAGCGCGCGCAGGTCGAAGACCAGGTCTTCGCAATAGTCGAGCCACTCCGGATAGCGCCCGGCCGCCTCCCAGCCCGCCCGGGTAAACGCCACCGAGCGCGAGGAGGGCAGGAAGCGTTCGGGCACGATTTCCTCGACGAGCGGCAGGACCGTGGCGCTCATCGCCAGCTCAAAGGCATTGGTGTGATCGGGCCCAAAGACGCCGCCGATCAGACGTCGATCCTCCGGCCCCAGCGCGGCGTCGTCGGCCGCCGCGCACAGGGCTTCGACCCAGCCCGGATCCAGGCGCACGCCCGCGTCCGCGCACACGATCAGGTCGCCCATCGACGCGTCGATGGCGAGATTGCGCCCGCGCGAGATGTTCGCCCCGGGCGCCTCGATCACCCGCACCGGGAATCTCCGCTCGGCGTTCAGGCGCGCAACGGTGTCATCGGCGCTCCCGCCATCACAGGCCACGACCTCATCCGGCAGGCGCGTCTGATTGGCGATGCTGTCCAAAAGGCGCCCGATCGTCTCGCCTTCGTTGAGCACGGTCACGACCAGGGATACGATCATGCTTCAACTCCTGCCCAACCGAATTGAGAAACGACCACTTCCGTCCCGGCGTGCGCCGGGACGGAAGTGGTCGTTTCTGGAGATTCCTGCATGAGGTCGGCTATGCAAACGTGATGCCGTTGTCAAGGCTCGCGATGACGGCCAGCGAGACGATGGGCACGTGGAGGTCCCTGAGCAGCGCGCGGCCGCCCTCAAAGTTCTTTTCGATCAGGGCGCCCACACCCGCGACCGTGGCGCCCGCGCCCTGAATGATGCGCACCAGGGCCTGAATCGTCTGGCCGCTGGCCAGGAAATCGTCGATGATGAGGACCCGCTCGCTGTGGCCCAGATACTCGGGCGAGGCCATGATGTCGACCATCCGCCCCTTCGTATGCGATGGCGCCGTCGTCAACAGGACGAGGTCGGGCATCGTGATGGGTTTGGTTTTGCGCGCGTAGACGAGGGGCAGATTCATCACCAGCGCGGTTGTCAGGGCCGGCGCGATGCCGCTGATCTCAACCGTGAGGATCTTGGTCGCGCCCGTATCGGCAAAGGCTCTTGCAAAGGCCCGGCCGCATTCCATCATGAGCCCGGGGTCGACCTGATGATTGATGAATGAATCTACCTTGAGAATTCCCCCGCCGAGCACTGAGCCGTCTTTGCGGATCCGTTCCTTGAGCGCTTCCATGCGCTGAATTATAGAAGCGACCAAACGGATATCCGGCGAGATCCCCAGCCCCGCGCGAAGCGCGGGGCTGGGGATCTCGCCCCGCATTTTCAGGCTGGCGCCCTCCGTTCCGTCCGTTTCCGGGTCGCCCCGCGGTTGACTGCTATAATCTCTCGAAATTCACGCCGAAGGAACAGCAGCAATAGGTATGGAGAACACAGAGGTCCCCTCGACCAGCCCCAGCAACAGTGGGGGGGAAGACGAATTTGCCAAGTCTCTGGGAGAGCTTTTGGCAAGTGGCGATCGATACGATCCGCCCAAGAAGAACCAATTGGTTTCGGGTCGTATCACGGCGCTTAGCGATCGGGAGATCCTTGTTGATCTCGGCGCTAAGTCTGAAGGCATTGTCTCGGGAAAGGAAATTGAAGCCATTCCCAAGGACGTGCGTAAAGCGATGGCGATTGGCGAAGAGGTATACGCCTACGTCATTGCACCTGAAGACCGCAACGGCAACGTTGTGCTGTCGATCGCCAGAGCGGTCGCTGAACGCGACTGGACCTTTGCCGAAGAACTGCACAAGAAGCAGGAAGCGCATGAGAGCATGATCGCCGGCTTCAACAAGGGCGGTGTCATTGTCAAGGTCGGCCGGTTGCGCGGGTTCGTCCCGGCATCCCAGCTCAGCATGCAGCACCAGCGCATGCTTGGCGATGAGAGCCAGCCGCCTGAGCAGCGCTACCAGAAACTTGTCGGGCAGAAGACGCTGGTCAAGGTCATCGAAATCGATCGCGAGCGCAATCGCCTCATTCTGAGCGAGCGCGCGGCCTCGAAGGAGGCCCGCGAGGCGCAGAAGACGCGCCTGTTGGGCTCGATTGAGATTGGCTCCATCGTCGAGGGCAACATTACGAGCGTCAAGGAATTTGGCGCGTTTGTTGACCTGGGCGGGGCGGATGGCATGATCCATCTGTCGGAGATGTCGCATCAGCGGATCAAGCATCCCAGCGAGATTCTGAAAGAGGGCCAGTCCGTCAAGGTCAAGGTCATCTCTCTCGATCGCGATGGGGGCCGGATCGGCCTGAGCCTCAAGGCGCTGATGGGCGACCCGTGGGCCGATATCGGGAAGCGTTTCAAGGCCGGCCAGCTTGTTGAGGGTGAGATCATCAAGACCCACCCGAAGCATGGCGCGTTCGCCCGGTTGAAGGATGACCCGGCCATCGAGGGCCTCATTCCGCTGTCCGAGCTGAGCGACCGGCAGATCTCAAATCCGCGCGAAGTGGTCAAGGAAGGCCAGACCGTCACCCTGCGCGTGCTCCGTGTGGAGCCCGAGCAGAAGCGGCTTGCTCTCAGCCTCAAGCGCGTGAGTTACGCCGAATACGCGGATACGGACTACCAGGGCGAGTAGCGCACGACCAAACAAGCGCTTCGTCTTGCGCCGCCCCATTCGCGCTCTCCGGCGGATGGGGCGGTGTTGTTTTTCCATCTGGCGCTTCACGATGTGGTCTAGAGCGCGATATCCCTGGCGCAGTCAGGGATATCGCGCTCTAGATCACATGCATGGGTTCTAAGGGGATGCTAACGGCTCCGGGGTAGAGTTGCGATGTTTGGGCCCGGTAGTTCGGCTCCATTCAAGAGGTTTTGCGTGGCAAACAAACTAGAACGCTTCACACAGCGGGCCCGAAAGGTGCTCACGATCGCCCAGGAAGAGGCCGAGCGCCTGCAGCACAATTACATTGGCACCGAGCATCTCTTGCTGGGTCTGATCAAGGAAGACAGCGGTATCGCCGGGCGCGTGCTGCGAGAACTTGGCGCGCGCCCCGAGCGCGTGTCCGAAATGGTCGAGCGAATGACGGGCGCGGGCCGCCGCGCGGGCGGCAAGCTCGAACTCACCCCGCGCACCAAACAGGTGCTCGAGTTCGCCGTCGATGAGGCGCGCAAGCTGAATCACAGCTTTATCGGCACCGAGCACATTCTGCTCGGGTTGATCCGGCAGGGCGATGGCGTGGCCATCGACGTCCTCAAGCAGTTGACCATTACCGCGGATCGCATCCGGCGCGAAACGCTGCGCGCGATTCAGCAGGAGCAGCCCGAGGGACAGGAAGGCGCCGCCAAGCCGGCCGCGTCAGC